>JBCKNC010000004.1:0-56856 GCA_038902915.1 Polaromonas sp. | reverse complement strand
GTTTCAAGTCTCCAGAAAGCCAACCATGAGTCACAAGCAAATCCGCAACATCGCCATCATCGCCCACGTCGATCATGGCAAGACCACTATGGTCGACCAGTTGCTGCGCCAGTCCGGCACTTTTGCCGAGCACGAGAAGATTGTCGACACCGTGATGGACAACAACGCCATTGAAAAAGAACGCGGCATCACGATTCTGGCCAAGAACTGCGCCGTGACCTGGGAAGGCACGCACATCAACATCGTCGATACACCCGGCCACGCCGACTTCGGCGGCGAAGTGGAACGCGCGCTGTCCATGGTCGACGGCGTGGTGCTGCTGATTGACGCGCAGGAAGGCCCCATGCCGCAAACCCGCTTTGTAACCAAGAAGGCGCTGGCCCTGGGCCTCAAACCCATTCTGGTGGTGAACAAGGTGGACAAACCCGGTGCCCGGCCCGATTGGGTGGTCAACGCCGCGTTTGATTTATTCGACAAGCTCGGTGCTACCGATGAACAGCTCGATTTTCCGATCGTTTACGCCTCTGGCATCAACGGCTGGTCATCGCTCGAGGAAGGCCCGCCCAATGAACAGTGGGGCCCCGACATGTCAGCGCTGTTCAACACCATTCTCGAGCATGTGCCGCATCAGCAGGGTGACCCAGCAGCACCGCTGCAACTGCAGATTTCCGCACTTGATTTTTCGACCTTCGTGGGCCGGATTGGTATCGGCCGCATCAACCAGGGCACGATCAGGCCGATGATGGACGTGCTGGTGATGGAAGGCCCGGATGGCAAGACTGTCAAGGGTCGGGTCAACCAGGTGCTGACCTTCCAGGGACTGGAACGCATGCAGACTGATGAGGCCGGCCCGGGCGAAATCGTACTGATCAACGGTCTGACTGACATCGGTATTGGCGTGACCATCACCGACCCGACCAATCCGACACCGCTGCCCATGCTCAAGGTCGATGAACCGACCCTGACCATGAACTTCTGCGTCAACACCAGCCCGTTGGCCGGTCGTGAAGGCAAGTACGTCACCAGCCGCCAGATCTGGGACCGCCTGCAAAAGGAACTGCAACACAACGTCGCCTTGCGCGTCAAGGAAACCGGCGAAGAGGGTATCTTTGAAGTCATGGGCCGCGGTGAACTGCACTTGACTATTCTGCTGGAAAACATGCGCCGCGAAGGTTTTGAGCTGGCTGTGTCCAAGCCGCGCGTGGTATTCAAAGATGTCGACGGCGTGCGCCATGAGCCGATCGAAATGGTGACTGTCGACATCGAAGATAAGCACCAGGGCGGCGTGATGCAGGCTTTGGGTGAGCGCAAGGGCGAGTTGAGCAGTATGGACCCGGACGGCCGTGGCCGCGTGCGCCTGGAGTACCGCATCCCGGCGCGCGGCCTGATCGGTTTTACCAACGAATTTTTAAACCTGACACGCGGCACTGGCCTGATCTCCAACATCTTCGACAGCTATGAGCCGCACAAGGGCGACATCGGCGGCCGCAAAAACGGTGTGCTGATTTCCATGGACGCTGGTGAAATCTTCACCTACGCGCTGGGTAAACTGGATGACCGTGGCCGCATGTTCGTCAGGGCCAACGACCCGGTGTACGAAGGCATGATTGTCGGTATTCACAACCGTGAAAATGATCTGGTGGTCAACGCCACGCGCACCAAGCAGTTGACCAACTTCCGCGTCAGCGGCAAGGAAGACGCGATCAAGATCACCCCGCCTATCGAATGCACGCTGGAATACGGCGTCGAATTCATTGAGGACGACGAGCTGGTTGAAATCACACCCAAGTCGATCCGTCTGCGCAAGCGCCACCTGACGGAAAGCGAACGCAAACGCGCTGGAAGGTAGATTGCCCCCACGTTCGCTCACTGCGTGTAGCTCTCTGCCCCCCGAGGGGGCTGAACTGCGCTCGGGGCGGCCCTTCGCTTGTTCGTTGCCCCCACGTTCGCAGCATCCCGTTCGTCCTGAGCTTGTCGAAGGATGCCCCCTTGCTTATTTCGGACACCCATGAAACTGACGCACAACCGAGCCGTCCTGCTGATGATCCTGATCACCCTGATGTGGTCCACCGCTGGCGTCGTGACGCGCCATTTGGAGCAAGCCCGCAGTTTTGAAGTGACGTTCTGGCGCAGCTTCTTCACGGTGCTGGCACTGCTGGTCATTCTGCCGCTGTTTCAGGGCCGAGGCGTGTTTCGGCGCATGCGCAGCGGCGGCGCAGCGTTGTGGATTTCCGGCGTCTGCTGGTGTGGCATGTTCACCTTTTTCATGCTGGCCATCACACTGACCAGCGTGGCCAATGTATTGATCACGATGGCGCTTGGGCCCTTGCTTACCGCGCTGGCAGCCCGCCTGTTCATTGGCCATCGTATCCCGGCCCGAACCTGGATCGCCATCGTGGTAGCGGGTTGCGGTATTGGCTACATGTATGGCAGCCAGTTGACGCAGGGCATCAGCCTGACCGGCACTCTGGTCGCCTTGTGCGTTCCCATCTCTGGCGCAGCCAACTGGACGGTGACGCAACACGCGCATGCGCAAGGTAAGAACGTCGATCTGATTCCAGCGGTCTTGATCGGTGCCGTGCTCTCCAGCTTGCTGATGCTGCCGCTGGCGCTGCCGTTTCAGGCGTCAACGCACGATCTGGTGTTGCTGGCGGGTTTGGGCCTGGGGCAACTGGCGATTCCATCGGCTCTGGCTGTCCTGTGCACCCGGGTACTCAAGGCGCCTGAGGTCTCGCTGTTGGGCTTGCTGGAGGTGATTTTTGGCATCTTGCTGGCCTGGGTCGGTGCCAATGAAGTGCCAGGGCCCCATGTGCTGGCGGGTGGGACGCTGGTCATTGGTGCGCTGGCGGTCAATGAGTTGATTGGATGGAGACAGAGAACATGAATCAAAGTACGCAAACACAGAGCAGTCGTGACATCTTGAGCGAGGTGCGCGGACAGGTCGGTTTCATCACGCTGAACCGGCCCAAGGCGCTCAATGCGCTGTCGCTGCAGATGGTGCGCGACCTGACGGCGGTGCTGACGGCCTGGCGCGATGACACAGCCATTGTCGCCGTGGCGATTCGGGGCAGCAACAAGGCGGGCCGCCCCGGCAGCCCGGAAAACTTGTTCGGTGGTTTTTGCGCCGGCGGCGATATCCGTTTTTTTCACCAGGCGGCCCTTAGCGGTGACCCGGACCTGGATGCGTTTTTCACCGAGGAATACCGCTTCAACCACCTGATCCATCACTACCCCAAGCCCTACATCGCCTTCATGGACGGCGTGGTGATGGGTGGTGGTATGGGAATCAGCCAGGGGGCACGGGTCCGCATCGTGACCGAACACACCAAAATGTCCATGCCGGAAACCAACATCGGGCTGTTCCCGGACGTCCGCGGCGGCTACTTCCTGAGCCGCTGTCCCGGCAGCGCGGGGGAGTACCTGGCACTGACGGGTGCGGTGATAGCCGCCGGCGAGGCGCTGGCTTACGGCCTGGCCGACGTGCAGCGGCCCGCTGCCAGCCTGCCGGCGCTGTGGCAGCAACTGGGCGAGCAGGACTTTGCGGACAGATCCGGGGCCGAGCCGTGGCTTGCTGCTAATTTGATAGCTGATGGCGCCAGTCCTGAAAGGATTACAGGCCCATTCGATCAATATTTTTCGCTGGCCCGGGTGAAACACATCGTGGATGCCCTCGAAGCTGCCAAGGACGACGAGTGGGCGCAAAAGACCGCCGCCCTGCTGCGCAAACGATCACCGCTGATGCTGCATGTGACGCTGGAGCAGATTCGTCGCGCCAGAAGCATGAGCCTGGCTGACGATTTGCGCATGGAGCGCGACATGGTGCAGCACTGCTTTTACCTGCGCCCCGGCGCTGCCAGCGAAACCGTCGAAGGCATACGCGCGCTGGCGATCGACAAGGACTACAGCCCGAAGTGGAACCCGGCGCGTATTGAAGACGTCAAGCCGCAAATGGTGCAGGCGTTTTTCGCCAGCCCCTGGACGGCTGAAAGGCATCCCCTGCGCGATCTGTAGTGCGGCTCATAGCTGGCGGTACACCAACTCGGCCAGCTGCATGAGCTCATCGCGCGAGACCGAGCCGCTCAGCGCATAACCGAAGCCCTGGTCGACCCAGTAAAACGAAGGCACCGGTCCGTCGGCGCTGTAGCGAAAAGCAGTTTCTCGGCTACCAACTGATGTACCGGCGCTGCCGTCCACTGCACCCAGGTACAGGGTGATACGCCCGCCGGACGGATTCTGGAACATGAACTGCGCGCGGGCACCGCCTTCGCCGGGCAACAAACGGCCACCGACCAGTTCATAACCCTGCGCCGCCAGCACCGGTACCTTCAAGGGCTTTCCCAGGCGTTTGGACAGCCACTGCACCAGATGCTCCTGCTGCGCGGCCGGCACTTCTACCGGGTGACGCACTTCCGGGGCGTACACCGCATGCGCTAGTGAAGCCTGGTACACAAAGGCCTGGGCCGAACGCGCCGGCGCGCCAGCCAGTTGCTGACCGGCCTGCTTGCCGAGTTGGCCATGCGACAGCCAGCCGACACCAAAAGCCAGCATCACGGCAGCCGCCATGCCACCCCAGCGCCACCACGGGTCCAGCTGCTGGCGAGTGCGCGTGCCGCGTTGCGCTGCAGCCAGCAAAGCCTCGGGAATGGGTTCGTCCAGCAGGTCGGGATGCAAATCGTGCAGCGCAGCGCGCTGAGCCTGCCAGGCCTGCAGTGTTTCGCAGCTTGCGAGGTCGTCCGCAGCGCGTGCCAGTGCCGCCGCGCGCTGCCCGGCCGTCAGTTGCCCGTCAACCAGCGCGTTCAGCTCATCGTGGGTCAGGGGGGGAGTTTTTGAAGCGTCCATGGCTGTGTTTCAGGTCGTCATTTGAGGCGTCGTAAGGCGGAAACGTTCCCGGTGGTGCCCGCTGCAGCAGCATGGTGCGCCGGACTGTCCATCAACTCACGCAAGCGGCTGCGTGCCCGGGACAGCCGCGACATGACGGTACCCAGCGGTACGCCGACCACGCGGGCGACCTGCTCGTAACTCATGTCTTCCAGGCTGACGAGCAGCAGCACGGCGCGCTGGTCTTCAGGCAGCCGCAGCAGGCAGCGCTGCAGGTCCATGGCCTGGTCCTGCCCGGCGTCGGGCGCGACCAGGGTGTTGGCCAGCTCATCCACATCGAACGCCGGGCCGGCCTGCAATTGACGCGCTGAACTGCGAAGCTGGTTCAAAAAGAGGTTGTGCATCAGCGTGAACAGCCAGGCCCGCAAATCCGACCCGGCCGTCCACAGACGCCATTTGCTGCAGGCCCGCTCCAGCGTGTCCTGCACCAGGTCGTCGGCGGCCCAGGCATTGCCCGTCAGTGCACGCGCATAACGCCGCAGCCCGGGGATCTGTGCAATCAGCTCAGAACGGTCCATGGGCTGCGGTCATGTCGGTGATGAAAGCTCAGGGCTTGGCGGTGCGCCACAGGTTCTGCACGCCTTCGCCGGTCTTCTCGCCGGCCTTGGTGTCCTTGATCCAGTAGTACAGCGGCTTGCCCTTCATGGCCCACTGCTTTTTGCCATCGTCGCGCGTGACGACTGTGTAGTCGCCCGAGGTCTTGTCGGTCTCGGCAGCCATCAGCGGCGGCCAGTTGGTGGCGCAGGGGCCGTTGCAGACAGACTTGCCGCTGCCAGCGGTGTCGCGGTCAAAGACGTACAGCGTCATGCCATTGGGGCCGACCAGCACGCCATCGGCCACCTTTGCCGGTGATGATGTGATAGTCGCGCAACCACCCAGCAGGATGAGGGTCAGCGACAGGGCGAGGGTAGGGCGAGAGATAAATTTCATGGAGAACTCCTGAGTTGGTAAAGGCAAACAAGCGTCTGCACAAGGATGAACACCAGCGTCACCCGGTTTATTCCCAAGACGTAAGAAAAAACTTATTCCATTTCCAGATGTTTACCTAGCCTGACCGCCACGCGTACCTCCCAAGGCGGGATAGCCACCGGGATCGGTGCGGCTCGCCCCGCGTTTAAGGTCGTCCAGCCGGCGCTTCATGCCCTCGATCTCCACGCGCTGACTGGCGATAATTTCTTCCGCGAGCTTGCGCGTCACAGGGTCAGTGCCGTGCTGGAACACCAGGCGCGCCATGTCTATCGCCCCCTCGTGATGCGGAATCATCATGGCCAGAAAATCGATATCCGGGTCGCCCGTATAGCCCGGCGCATGCATATCGGACATCATTTTCCCCATGCCGACATTCATTTCTGACGCAAAACGCTGGTACGCATTGCCGTATTGGCTAGGCGCTTTGGGTGGGTCATGCCTACCATGACCCATGCCCGTATGCTGATGGTTGGCCATACTCAGCGCCCCGCGTGCCGCAATGCTTCGCTACTACGCTTCAAGCTGTTTGACCCCGGTGACCGGGCCGCACATACACCAGGTTGATGCTTTTCTTGTTGCGCAATTCGCCTGACGGCAGCTTCATACTGCCGAGGGGAATCTGGGTGATGAACTTAGGCTTGAATGGATCGGACACATCGAACGCCGTGCACACCGTTTGCCCGGCATGGGGTGTTCCGGGGAGTTCGTCTTGCTCATGCGCCACATACAACAAATCATTTGCAGGGTTGGTCCACAAGCCATGTGCCTCGCGCGCTTGCGTGAAGAAGGTGCCCACCACCTTGCGCTCACCGGGTTTAGCGCTGCGATCGATGATAGCGATTTGGCTGGACGCCACGCCACCGGGGCCGCCGTCATCGACCCGCGCCAAACTGGCGTACACGACTTTTCCTTTTGCATTCTCGACAAACTCGACATGGTTCGGACGGGACAACGCGCCCAGTGGCACGCTATCCAACAGCTCGAATGAGCCACTGGTCGAACGGCATGAGACGGTATCGGCGAGCTTGTGGGAAAACCACACTTCGCTCCCATCCGGACTGGTTTTGAGGAAGGGGGTGAATGCCGGTTTATCCTGCGCCGAAATATCCAGCGTAGTGACGCGTTCCGGGCGCGAGTGGCCCGATGCATCGGCATTAACGCGAAACACGTCGAGCTTGGCTACTTTCTGGCTGGCCACAAATGCCAACGTGCCCTGGGTGTTGAACCACACTTGCGCGGGGCCATTGATGGTCGGCACATAACGTAAAACCGCACCCGCATCGGTGCCACCCACCTGTTTGAGCGAGCGCTCAACATCCAAAATCGCAATGCGATCTTCACCGCGCAAAGCCACCCATATCTCGCGACCGTTACGCGTGAAGGTAGGCTCATGGGGTTCGCGCCCGACCAGGATACCGCTCGATATGCGCTCCGCATTAGTCGTCGGCCCGGCTAATGGATTGGGCACGTTGCCGATGACACGCTTGTTGACCGCGTCGATCAGATAAATATTGCTCGACCCGCGCCCGCTGGTCGCGAGCAGCTTGCCATCTGGCGAAGGCACCGCGCCGTGCGCACCGATGCAACCATGATAAAGCGGCTTATGGATCATCGCCTGATGCGTCGGCGCTACCCCCGCCGTGACGAAGCGAAACGGCGGGCGTGCATCTTCATCGAAACTGGTGAGATTGATGGTGGTTTCGACCGTATTGGTGCGTGGGTCAATCACCACGATCGTGTTGGAATCTTCGTTGGTGATGTAGACGCGATCCTGCGCTTCGATCGACGATTTAGTCTGCGCTAATACCTCGCTGATGGGCATGAGGCCAACCGTTGAGGCGAGGACCGCCGTGGTTTTCAGAAAATCGCGTCGTTGTTCGTTCATGATTCATCTCCAGGTTGGTAAATATTTAATAAGATTATGCACAGCCGCCGAGAAGGGCGGCCGTGTGAGGACTGCGAGGGTCAGAAATTTCATGGGGTGCATCTCCGGGAGGTTAGGCAGACAATTTCTGCAAACGGATGAACACTTTTCAGGGTCGGTTTATTCCCTGCAGTCCAAAATATTTCTGGCGTTGTCACTCCAGGCAGGATCAGCGACTGCGCGACTTCATGGCCCGCTCGACCTCGCGCTTGCCTTCGCGGTCCTTGATGGTGTCGCGCTTGTCGTGTTCGCCCTTGCCCTTGGCCAGGCCGATCTCGCACTTCACACGTCCGGCTTTCCAGTGCATGTTCAGGGGCACCAGCGTAAACCCCTTTTGCGCGACCTTGCCCATCAGACGTTTGATTTCGTCCTTGTGCATCAGCAGCTTTTTGGTGCGCACAGAGTCGGGCCGTACATGGGTTGATGCAGTGCCCAGCGGATTGATCTGGCAGCCGATGATGAAGAGTTCGCCATTGCGGATGACCACATAGCCGTCGGTCAATTGCACTTTGCCCTCGCGCACCGACTTGACTTCCCAGCCTTCGAGCACCATACCGGCTTCAAAGCGCTCTTCAATGTGGTAGTTGAACATCGCCTTTTTGTTGTCGGCAATGCGCACGGCAGCCGCAGCGGCTTTGGGCGACACGCTGGTGAGCCGGTTGTTTTTGGATTTTCCTGACGACACAGCGTCGGGCTTTTTGGATGGAGATACGTCTTTGGTGGCCATGGCGTTATGTAGGGTTGCCATCGACCAATACAATCGTGCGCAACACTCGATTGTATGAAAACCGTTCACAAATCCGTCCTGATCTGGTACAGCGCTGCTGAAATGTTCGCATTGGTGACCGACGTTGCCAGCTACCCGCAGTTTTTACCCTGGTGCGACCAAGCCTCGGTGATCGAGGACAACGACCACGGCATGATTGCCAAGGTCGGGATGTCGATTGCCGGCATCACGCAAAGCTTCACGACACGTAACACCCACGTTCAGGACCGCAAGGTCTCGCTCAAGCTGGTCGATGGCCCTTTTTCAAAACTCGATGGCCATTGGGATTTTCACCCGCTGGGCGACGGCAGCCAGCGCGCCTGCAAGGTGAACTTCACCCTGCGCTACGACTTTGACAACGCCGCGCTGGCGGCGCTGGTGGGTCCGGTGTTTGGCAAGATTGCCGGCAGCCTGGTCGATGCGTTTGTTAAAAGAGCGTCGCACGTCTATGGCGAATCCTGAAGGCGTAAAAAGCTCCCGGGGTTTGAAGATCTCCCTGGTTTACTCGCCTGCTGCCCGGCAAGTGCGCGAGTGGCAACTGGAACTTGACTCGGGCGCGACCGTGGCAATGGCGCTTTCGGCGTGCCGCATTCTGGAAGAATTTCCGGAACTTCAGTCAGACCGTCTGAGGGTGGGTATCTGGGGCCGGAAAACCACTCTGGGCCATTTGTTGCAGGACAGCGACCGGGTGGAAATCTACCGGCCTTTGCGGGTCGATCCAAAAGTTGCACGGCGCGAACGCTTTAACAGTCAAGGTGCAAAAAGTGCTGGCTTGTTCGCCAAAATTCGCCCTGGAGCCAAGGCAGGGTACTGAGCCCGACAGAGTGGCTCGTGCGTTGGCAGCCCGCCTGCTGGGTCTATTTGCAGTCGCTGTCCACGATCGATTGAAGGCGTTTGCTTTCAGCGGCGCGTGTGTTGTCGTCCATGAACTGGCGCTCGCCTTTTGCATCGACGGTAGAGATTCGAACGCCGGACTGTAAGGAAGCCAGCCCTTTTTTGCCACGTTCACAGTTGTCGGCCTTGCCCAGGGCTAGATTTTCTTCGTCGGCCTTCTTTTTCGCGGCCTCTTCGTCTTCAAGTTTTTTCTTTCTGGCTTGCAGTTCGGCATCCTTGCCCGAGATTTTCGGGGTGTTGGCATTGACCTTGGCGACTGCTGCGCCAGCCGGCGCTGTGGCTTCAGAGCCTTCGGTAGTGGTAGCACTCGCAGGCGCGCGACCCCGGCCCACGGGTTGCTTGATGATGTCTTTGTCTTTGATGTCGGCAGTTGGCGGGCGGTCGCTGAAAACCTTGCGTCCGTCTTTGTCTATCCATTGCCACTGGGCTGCTGCGGACAAGGCGAAAGCCCAGCCGGTAAGGGCCAAGGCCAAGTGTTTCGATGTGGTTTTCAGATTCATGGGGTCAGTGTAGCGCCCTACGCGCTGAAGGCGAAAATACTGATACGGGTCTCCGGCCGTCGTCTTTTTGTCACGCAGCAAGGAGGTCTTTCAGCGGGAGTGTTTGTACCGACCGGCGCGGGTACAATCGTATTTTTGGAGCTATCCCTATGCGCCTAATCGGCAAAGCGCTCACCTTCGACGACGTATTGTTGGTGCCAGCGTTCTCCCAGGTCCTGCCCAAGGACACCTCGCTTTCTACCCAGTTTTCCCGCAACATTCGCCTGAATTTGCCGCTCGTGTCGGCGGCCATGGACACCGTGACCGAGGCCCGGCTGGCGATTGCCATTGCCCAGGAAGGCGGGATAGGCATTGTGCATAAAAACTTCACGCCGCAGCAGCAGGCCGCCGAGGTATCACGCGTCAAGCGCTACGAGAGCGGCGTGCTACGTGACCCGGTGGTCATCACCCCCACGCATACCGTGCGCCAGGTTATGGCCCTGAGCGAGCAGCTCGGCATCTCCGGCTTCCCGGTGATTGACGGCGGCAAGGTCGTGGGCATTGTGACGGGCCGCGACATGCGATTTGAAACGCGACTGGACGTGCCGGTCAGCACCATCATGACGCCGCGTGAACGTCTGATCACCATGCCCGAAACGGCGACCCTGGCCGACGCCAAGGCGCTGCTGAACAAGCACCGGCTTGAGCGCGTGCTGCTGATCAACGATGATTTCGAGCTGAAGGGCTTGATTACCGTCAAGGACATCACCAAGCAAACCACTTTCCCCAACGCCGCCCGCGATTCGCATGGCCAACTGCGCGTGGGCGCGGCCGTCGGGGTAGGCGAGGGCACCGAAGAACGTGTCGAGGCCCTGGTCCGGGCCGGTGTCGATGCCATCGTGGTCGATACCGCCCACGGCCACAGCAAGGGTGTGATTGACCGGGTGCGCTGGGTCAAGCAAAACTATCCGCAAATTGACGTGATAGGCGGCAATATCGCTACCGGCGCAGCGGCTCTGGCACTGGTGGAGGCGGGTGCTGACGGTGTCAAGGTCGGCATAGGCCCGGGCAGCATTTGCACCACCCGCATCGTGGCGGGTGTGGGCGTGCCGCAAATCATGGCGATTGACAGCGTGGCCACCGCCTTGCGCGGTACCGGTGTCCCGTTAATCGGCGACGGCGGCATCCGTTACAGCGGTGATATTGCCAAGGCCATTGCCGCCGGTGCCCACACAGTGATGATGGGCGGCATGTTTGCCGGCACCGAAGAAGCCCCCGGCGAGGTCATTTTGTTTCAGGGCCGCAGCTACAAAAGCTACCGCGGCATGGGCAGCATTGGCGCGATGCAGCAGGGCAGTGCCGACCGTTACTTTCAGGAGTCCGGCACTGGCAACCCGAACGCCGACAAGCTGGTGCCCGAAGGCGTTGAAGGCCGTGTGCCCTACAAAGGCTCGATGGTGGCCATCATTTACCAGATGGCCGGTGGCCTGCGTGCCAGTATGGGCTACTGCGGTTGCGCCACGATTGAAGACTTTCAGAACAAGGCCGAGTTTGTCGAGATCACGGCGGCAGGCATACGCGAAAGTCATGTCCATGATGTGCAGATCACCAAAGAAGCGCCTAATTACCGGGCCGATTGACGTGGTCAAGGATATGTGGCAAAGTAAGGACTCCTTGTTTTAAGTATTCCTTGTTTTAAGGATTCCCAATATGCTTGCCAAAATTACATCAAAGAACCAGATCACGCTGCCTAAGGCGGTTATATCCAAACTGCCGCCTAGTGAATATTACGAGGTGGAGGCTATTAACGATTGCATCATGTTGACGCCTGTGCGCGTGCAAAACGGCGACGCAGTACGCAAAAAACTTGAATTATTGGGAATCACTGAGCAGGACGTGGCTGATGCCATTAAGTGGGCACGTAGTACCCCCGCATGAAAAGCGCGCCAAGCCCTGTTCTGCGCGTTGTTTTAGATACAAATGTTTTGCTTTCAGCTTTGGTTTTCTCTGGCGGAGTCATGGGGCGTTTCCGAACGCTTTGGACTACCGGGCGCATACAGCCTTACGCATCGAAAGAAACTGTACAAGAACTGATTCGCGTGTTGTCGGGAAAAAAATTTAAACTTAATTCGCAAGAGCAGGAGAGTTTGCTCACCGACTATCTTCCGTTTGCGCAGGTCACTAATGCGTCGCCTAGGGCTGGGCACGCAAGCTTGCCGATATGTCGAGACCTGCGAGACCAGATGTTTCTCGTACTCGCCGAGCTTGGCCAAGTCGACTACCTAGTCAGCGGTGACCAAGACCTGCTGGTTCTGGCAAACACCTCCAATCTTCCGTTTGGTATTCTTAAGCCCTTTGAATTTTTAACCCTGCACCAGTTATTGCCCTGACTTTCATGCAGCATCAAAAAATCCTCATCCTGGATTTCGGCTCTCAAGTCACCCAACTCATAGCCCGCCGCGTCCGGGAAGCGCATGTATTTTGTGAAGTCCACCCCTGCGATGTGACAGACGACTGGGTGCGTGACTACGCAAAGGACGGCAACCTGAAGGGCATCATTTTGTCGGGCAGCCATGCCAGCGTGACTGAAGACACCACTGACCGCGCCCCGCAAGCGGTGTTTGAACTGGGCCTGCCGGTGCTGGGCATTTGCTACGGTATGCAAACTATGGCGCAGCAGCTGGGCGGCAAGGTAGAAGCAGGCTTGACGCGCGAGTTTGGCTCTGCCGATGTGCGGGCACGCGGCCATACCGCGCTGCTCAAAGACATTGCCGACTACACCACGCCCGAAGGGCAGGGCATGCTCAACGTCTGGATGAGCCACGGCGACAAGGTGACTGAAATGCCGCCAGGCTTCAAGCTTATGGCCTCGACCGATTCGTGCCCGATTGCTGGCATGGCGGATGAAGCGCGGCGGTTTTACGCCGTGCAATTTCACCCCGAAGTCACGCACACCAAGCAGGGCCATGCCATCCTCAAGCGCTTTGTGCTGAGCATCTGCGGCACCCGGCCCGACTGGGTCATGGGCGACTACATCGCTGAGGCGGTTGAAAAAATTCGCCAGCAGGTGGGTGATGAAGAGGTCATTCTGGGGCTGTCAGGCGGCGTTGATTCGTCGGTTGCAGCCGCGCTGATACACCGCGCCATCGGCGACCAACTGACCTGCGTGTTTGTCGATCACGGCCTGCTGCGCCTGAATGAAGGCGACATGGTGATGGACATGTTTGTTGGCAAGCTGCATGCCAAAGTCGTTCGCGTTGATGCCGCCGACCAGTTTTTGGGCCACCTTGCAGGAGTGAGTGACCCCGAAGCCAAGCGCAAAATGATTGGCCGCGAATTCGTTGAGGTTTTCAAGGCAGAGGCGGCCAAACTGAAAGCTGCCAATGCGTCCTCAAAAGGTGCGAAGTGGCTGGCCCAGGGCACGATTTACCCGGACGTGATCGAGTCTGGTGGCGGCAAAAACAAAAAAGCCGTCAGCATCAAAAGCCATCACAACGTCGGTGGTCTGCCCGAACAGCTTGGCCTGAAACTTCTTGAACCGCTGCGCGAACTCTTCAAGGACGAAGTGCGCGAACTCGGCGTGGCCCTCGGCCTGCCGCACGCTATGGTTTACCGCCACCCGTTCCCCGGCCCGGGCCTGGGCGTGCGCATCCTCGGCGAAGTCAAAAAAGAATACGCCGACCTGCTGCGCCGTGCCGATGCTATCTTCATTGAAGAGCTGCACAACTTTAAAGACGACACAGGCAAAAGCTGGTACGACTTGACCAGCCAGGCCTTCACGGTATTTTTGCCGGTGAAAAGTGTTGGTGTGATGGGCGATGGCCGCACCTACGACTACGTGGTGGCCCTGCGCGCCGTGCAAACCAGCGACTTCATGACAGCCGACTGGGCCGAGCTGCCTTACGCGCTGCTCAAGAAGGTCTCCAGCCGCATCATCAACGAAGTGCGCGGCATCAACCGCGTGACCTACGATGTCAGCAGCAAGCCGCCTGCGACGATTGAGTGGGAGTAGCGCCCAATAAATACGGGCGTGACCAGCTATCAATAAAGTAGCGCCATGAGCGACGAAATTTTTATGCACCTCGCGCTTGCGCAGGCGCAGGCAGCAGCAGCAGCCGGTGAAGTGCCCGTCGGTGCGGTGGTCGTGCGGCACGGCGAGGTGATCGCCACAGGCCGCAACGCGCCGATTGACGGCCATGACCCGACTGCCCATGCCGAGGTCAATGCCCTGCGTGCAGCGGCCAGGGTTTTGGGCAACTACCGGCTTGATGACTGCGAGCTTTACGTCACGCTGGAGCCCTGCGCCATGTGCAGCGGCGCCATGCTGAACGCGCGACTCAAGCGGGTGGTGTTTGGTGCGCTGAATGCAAAAACCGGGGCTGCAGGCTCTATCATCAACCTGTTTGCCGAGGCGCTGTTAAACCATCAGACCGCGCTGCAAGGCGGTGTGATGGCCGATGAAAGTGCGGCATTGCTGCAAACCTTTTTCAAGCAGCGCCGCAGGGGATAATTGCACCCGTGAAAAAACATATCTACATCTATTCCCCCTCCAGTGCGGTGCGCGACAAGGCCAGCTTCAAGCGTGGCGTGAAGCGCCTCACCGCCCTGGGCTATGAGGTCGAGGTGGACGTTGCGGCCCTGGCCAAACACCAGCGCTTTGCAGGAGACGACGACACCCGGCTGGCCGCCATCCACCGGGCAGCTGCCAGTGGCGCTGACGTGGCGCTGATTTCACGCGGCGGTTACGGCTTGACGCGTATTCTGCCCGCCATCAACTACAAGGCGCTGGCCAAAGCTGCTGACACGGGTTGCCGGTTCGTGGGCTTGAGCGATTTCACTGCCTTGCAACTGGCCTTGCTGGCCAAAACCGGGGCCGTGAGCTGGGCCGGCCCGGCGCTGGGCGAAGATTTCGGGGCCGAAGGCTTGCCAGACGACATCATGGAAGCCTGTTTTGACGACCTAATCACCGGGCAGGGTGAAGGCACCGGCTGGCAATTGCCCAAGGCCAGCGCGCCGTTCGCTATGGATTTAGTAGCTGGTCACGTGCATGAAGAGGGCACTGCAGACGTTTTTATGGTCAAAAATGCGCAGCTTTGGGGTGGCAACCTGGCGGTTTTGACATCGTTGATCGGAACGCCTTACCTGCCCCAAATCAAGGGCGGCATATTGTTTATTGAAGATGTCGGTGAGCACCCGTATCGGGTCGAGCGGATGTTGACCCATTTGTTGCACGCCGGGGTGCTGGCCCAGCAAAAGGCGATCATTTTTGGCCAGTTCAGCAACTACAAACTGATGCCAGGGTATGACAGCGGCTTCGGCTTCGCGGCGGTAGCCAGCAGGTTGCAAAGCCAAGTCAAGGCCAGGGTGTTAACGGGGTTGCCGTTTGGTCATGTGGCGACGAAAGTGCTGTTGCCGGTCGGTGCCAAAGTGACCCTGGCGGTAGAAGGCAGAGATGCCTTTGTATTGTGGGGGCACCAGCATTGATAAAATAACATATGAATCAATTAGTTAGTGACTTAATGTGAAGTTAATTCTCATGTTTGAACACTGTAACCATTTGGGGTTATTGGGGTCAGACGCCAATTTCATTGCGATGCAGAGCATCGCACCCGGCGGGCGTGCCAAAGGCACGATGAATTTGGACTCTGACCCCAAAAACCCCATGTACCTGATACCTTTTCCGGAAAACCCCTCGAAAATGACCACGCCTGCCACCCCTTCTACCCATCTTTCTTCCAATCCTCCTGTCGTCATTTATCCCTCCCACTACATCAATGGCCAGTGGGTCAAGGCCGAATCGCCCGAGACACTGCCCGTCCACGACTCCAGCACCGAAGAACTGATGGCCACCGTCCCCGCAGGCACTGCACTGGAAGCAGAAGCTGCGGTACGCGCCGCACGGGCCGCGTTTGATGGCTGGTCTGCCCTGCCGGTAGAAACCCGAGCCGCCTTCCTCGACAAGGTAGCCGCTGGCGTGAAGGCCAGGACTGACGAGCTGGCCCTGACCATTGCCCGCGAGGTCGGCATGCCTTTGAAAATGGCGCGCGCGGTTCAGGTCGGTGGCCCGACCTGGCACTGGGGCAACTTTGCCAAAGTGGCGCGCAATTTTGAATGGGAAAAGAAGGTCGGCAATTCGCTGGTGGTGCGCGAGCCGATTGGCGTGGTCGGCTGCATCACGCCATGGAATTTCCCGCTGAGCCAGATCACGCTCAAAATCGCCCCGGCACTGGTGGCTGGTTGCACCGTGGTGCTCAAGCCAAGTGAAATCGCACCCGTCAACGCGATGATTTTGGCCGATATCATTCACGAAGCCGGCTTGCCGCCTGGCGTGTTCAATCTGGTCAACGGCTTGGGCCCGGTGGTCGGCGAAGTGCTGGCCACGCACCCCGAAGTGGACATGGTCAGTTTTACCGGCTCTACGCGCGCCGGCAAACGTGTCAGCGAGCTCGCCAGCCAGTCGGTCAAACGCATTGCGCTGGAGCTGGGTGGCAAGTCGGCCAGTGTCATCCTCGACGACGCCGACTTTGAGGCAGCGGTCAAGGGCACTATTTCGGCCTGCATGCTCAACAGCGGCCAGACCTGCTCGGCCCATACCCGCATGCTGGTGCCCGCCGGCCGGTATGACGAGGTCAAGGCGCTGGCCCAAGCCGCGATTGCCAAATTCAGCGTCGGCCCCAGCCTGGAAGAGGGCAGCAAGCTCGGACCCCTGGTCAGCGCCAGCCAGCGCGACCGCGTGCTGGGCTTTATCAAGACTGGCATTGAAGAGGGCGCAGACGTGATTGCCGGTGGCGCAGAACCGCCAAAGTTTGACAAAGGCTACTTCGTGCAACCCACTATTTTGGGTATCAAACCCACCGACACGCTGGCTAGGGAAGAGATTTTTGGCCCGGTGTTGGTGGTGATTCCCTACCAGGACGAAGACGATGCCGTGCGAATAGCCAACAGCACCATTTACGGCCTTGGCGGCGCGGTGTGGAGCGCGACGGACGAACGTGCTATTGGGGTGGCGCGGCGTCTGCGTACTGGCCAGGTTGACATCAATGGTGGCCCGTTCAATGCCAGTGCGCCCTTTGGTGGCTACAAACAGTCGGGCAATGGGCGCGAAAATGGTGTCTATGGGCTGGAGGAGTTTCTGGAGTTCAAATCACTGCAGTTAAAGCCATCGGCCTAAATCCAATTCAAGCACCGCGGACACGATCCGAATGCCAGCGCTCAGGTCATGAAACCCAGGTCGCGCGGATAGTCGGGCCGGCCTGCGGGCACGCCAAAGTGCCGCAGGTTGGGCAAAATGCCGTCCAGCTCAGTGTCCGCTACGCCAAACCACTTCGCCAGCGTGGCGGCATATTGGTCAACCGAGGTGCTGGGCAGCAGCCGGCCCTGACCGACATGCCATTGGTCCTGCGCGGCGGCCGTGTTGCCGACGCTGACCGGCGGCGGCGTGCCATAAAAAGCCTTGCCATTGACCGCGCCACCCACCATCAGGTGGTGGCTGCCCCAGCCGTGGTCTGAGCCATCGCCATTGGAGGCCAGCGTGCGGCCGAAGTCCGACGCGGTAAAGGCCGTCACTTTGTTGGCAACACCCAGCTCTGCCGTAGCGCTGTAGAAAGCAGCCAGCGCGTCGCTCACCTTGCCCAGCAGTCCGGGCTGCTGCGCGATGAGGTTGTCGTGCAGGTCAAAGCCGCCGATGGAGACCATGAAGACCTGACGTTTGGTGCCCAGCGCGCTGCGCGCACCAATCAGGCGCGCTACCATCCTGAGTTGGTCGGCCAGCGAATTTGCGCTCGGGAAAACGCTGGAAAGCGTCACGCTGCCCAACGCCGAGCTGACCTGCCCTTCGGCCCCCACGGCGCGGGCTGTGACCTTGTTGTATTCGTTTTCCAGCGTGTGGCTGCGGGTTTGCTGGATCAGACCGGACATTGCGCCCCTGACGGCGCTGGAGCCGTAGACATTGTTTTTGACGCCATTGATGGCAACGGCGCCGCTCGGGCTCACCTGATAAGACAGCGCGTTATCGCCCGACAGAAACACAGCGTTTCCGGTAACGTTGATGCAGGTGAACAGCGAATTGCTGTTGGATGACAGCGCTAGGTCACCGATGTTGCCGCCCCAGCCCACGGTAGAGCCTTCGGGCGAGGAAGACTGCCAGATCGACTGCTGGTCATTGTGCGAGAACAGCTTGGGCGGCAGCGGCCAGGTCTTGCGGTCGGCGCTGCTGTACTGCGCCCTGATCAGCGGCACGACCAGCGGACCGACATTCAGCTGCACGGCAGCCTGGCCGCCGTTGAACAGGCTGGCGAGCCCGCGCATTGACGGGTGCAGCGCATACTGCTGCCCGCCCGCCAGGGCGTTGGTGGGGTTCAGCAAGGTGGCAGTCAAGTCCGCCCTGGCCAGGGCAATGCCGCCAGCGCTCTGGCCCGCGCCACCGCCACGAATAGCACTGTAGGCGTTGTAGCTCGCGTCGTCGTAGCTCATCACGGTATTGGCGTGGTCGTTGCCGCCGTACAGAAAAACGCAGACCAGGGCTTTGTAGTCGGTGGCATCAAAGGCCGCCGCTTCGCCTATGGCGGCTAGGTTGAGCGCAAAGGGCAGGGCGCTGCCGCTCAGGGCAAGCTGGCTGCTCCGGCGCAAAAAGGCGCGGCGAGTGTATTGGGCAGGCTGCAGAAGATGCATGGTGCTCTCTTATTTCTGGATCAGGTAATCCGCCGATGCCATGACCAGCAGGACGGCGGCGGCGACGCGATCACGCCGGGCGCTGTCACTGCTGCTGGCCGTGATCGCCGTGGCATTCAGCGCATTGACCATCAGGGTCTGGTTGTCGGCCGAGAGCTGCCCCGCGCACAGCAGCAAGTTGAGCCGCTTGAGCAGCGCCAACGCATCGCCAGCCAACGTCAGCTCGGCGTTGTAGGCCGCCACAATGTCGAAGCCATTGGCAGCGTTACTGGCGTTGTTGGGCAGGTCGGGTGCGTTGACAAAAATGCCGTTCCGTATCACGCCTTGCATGTAATTGAGGTAACCGCCAACGCTGCTTTCGTTGACCAGCTGAAACTCGGGTGCCGTGGTCTGCGTGGCGCTCAATGCGGTAGAGGGTGGCACATAGCCGGGACGGAAAAAATTGAACACGCTGGGCGAGCGCATGGGGCTCTGGCCGAGCTGGGTGGCCGGGTTGCTCAGGTCGCCGATCTTCCAGCTGCCACGGGCAGACGTGATGCCAAAGCTGCGCCCCCATTGCACCAGGCGCAGCATCGGTTCACGCAACTTGCCAAAGCCGCTCTGGCTCAGGCCGGCCGCGCCGCGCGCCTCTTCGTCGAGCAGTACGGCGGAAAACACCGCCTTCAGGTCGCCGCGCAGGCCCGCGCCGTTGTTGTTGAAGGCGCTGGCCACCCGCGCCACGTAAGCCGGACTCGGGTTGCTGGTAACCAGGCGCTGAATCATTTGCTTGCCGAAGAAGGGGCCGACATTGGGGTGGTTGAACAGCGTGTCGAGCGCGATTTTGAGCGCTGCCGCGCCATCGGTGTTGGCCGGCACCGTGCTGCCCAGAAAGGTGGCGGCCAGGGTCGAGTGGTTAGCCGGGTTCAGCCGCATCGGCAGGCGCGTAAAGACGGTGTTCGGGATGTTCCGCCCCTGCACCGGCTCCAGCGTACTCACGTTCTGGGTTTGGTCGAAATTCCAGCCGGTAAATATCCGCGCAATATTGCTGATGTCGCTTTGCGTGTAGGTTTCTAGCTTGACGCCGTCAAGCGCGCGCTTCTCGCTGCCGTCCAGGTTGAGCTGGTACAGGCCGAGCGTGAAAAGCTGCATCACCTCGCGGCCAAAATTCTCGTCAGGGGCGCGGCCGGTTGCCAGGTTTTCCTTCATGTTGCCTTTGGTGTTGAGGTAGACCCCCATCGCCGCGTTCAGCGTGACGTCCTCCAGCAGTTTGCGGAAATTGCCAAAGGCGTTGGCCGCCAGCACGTCCCACCAGGCCGCTAGCGCGTGGCTGCGCCAGCTGAAATCAAGGCCCGTAAGCGACACCACAAAGAACTCTGACAGCGCCAGCGCCGCACGCTTGCGCACCGCATCCGCCGACGTCATGAGCTGGTTCCAGATCATGTAGTCGCCGGGATAGCTGCTGTCGTAGTAACGCGTGGCGTTGTCGATCGCGTCGTAGCCACGGGCATTGAGCCAGGCAAAGCCGGTGACATCGGCCGGCGCATTGAACTGCTCGTCGAGCCAGGGCGCGTAAGCCTTGCTTCGCAGTGCCGCAATGTCGGCATCAGATGCGGAAAACTGGGCCTGCAGCAAGAACCGGGCGGCTTCCTCGTCACTGGCCGGCCGGCTCAGTACGGGGTTTGAGCTGGGGCTGCCGCCCCCACCACATGCAGCCAGCAGCGCAGCCGCCGCCAAGGCTGCCGCTGCGGGCCGGATCGGGGCATCGGAATCAGAGTCTGATATCTGCGCGGCGAAGTTTTCGGGTTCCGTAGCGAGCATGCACTGGCCTCTTGTTTGTCAGGGCCTGCCGCTGCAGACCGGAGCGTAAGCGTACTCCAACAATCATTTCGAAACAAGCTCATGACTACAGAGTCGTCCAGGGGAGAGCACGACCTGGATGCTTGCGAACTCTAGATTTAAATATTATTTAACATAATATACATCGTGGAATATTTGAAATGTAATCACCATAGCCCAGGCGGACGTTTGGCGCGGATGGCCTTTGTGATTAACTCCTCCGCATCGGGTCGACTGGCGCGCTGCGCAAATTGCAGCGCTGTCAGGCCTTGCTGGTTTTCCAGTGTCGGATCAGCGCCTTCATCGAGCAGCAGTTTGACCGCCTCGGGTGTGCCATACATGCTGGCAAGCATCAAGGGCGTACTGCCGTTTGGTGATTCGGCATCTATGTAGGCGTGGTTTTCGATCAGCAGCCTTATGATCTGCAACTGACCGGTAGTGGCTGCGTAGTGCAGAGGTGTCCAGCCGGTCTTGTTGACATCAGCGCCTTTTTTGACCATCTGGTTTGCCAGTTCCAGCTGGCCTTTCAGGGCGGCGAGCATCAGTGGGCTTTCACCTTGGGTATTGAGCGCATTCAGGTCTATCTTGGGCGAATCGAGCAGCACGCGGGCCACCTTGGGTGAAGGCTCCCGGATGGCGATAAACAGGCCGTTCTGGCCGCTCGCATCGATCGTGTTGGCATCAAAGCCACGCGCAAGCAACTGTTGGACGGCCTTGGCATTGTCCATTTTGACAGCCTTGAAAAAATCATCAAAAGACCCGGCTTGCGAAACATTAAATCCAATTAAAACAAAGCTAATAATACTTTTCTTAAAGTAATTTATGAAGTATTTTTTCATCCCTTGACAGCTTTGAAAAGCTGCTCGAAATTCAGACTCGTGGCCTCGGCAATGGTTTCAATGCTTTGCTGTTTAAGCTCGGCTATCAGCTTGGCCACGTAAGGCACATAAGACGGATTGTTGGTTTTTCCGCGATATGGAACAGGTGCCAGATAAGGGCTGTCTGTCTCGATCAAAATGCGGTCGAGAGGGACAAATTTGACCACTTCCCGTAAATCTGCCGCAGTTTTGAAAGTCAGAATGCCTGAAAAAGAGATGTAAAACCCCAAATCAAGGGCGGCACGGGCAACCGCCTCAGTTTCTGTAAAACAGTGAAAAACCCCGCCCGCACGGCTTTCAGACTGAGCGCCCTCGCCTTCTTCCCTGAGGATGGCTAAGGTGTCGTCTGAGGCATCTCGGGTGTGAATGATCAGAGGTTTGCCAGACTCGCGTGCGGCGCGAATATGGACGCGAAAGCGTTCGCGCTGCCACTCCATGTCGAGCACGCAACGCTCCCCGAGGCGGAAGTAATCAAGGCCGGTTTCGCCGATGCCCACCACCCTGGGCAGGCCTGCTCTTTGCACAAGGCCTGCTACGTCGGGTTCCAACACGTCTTCGTTGTCGGGGTGTACGCCAACGCTGCACCAGAAGTTGTCATACGTAGTGGCCAGCGCATGAACCTCTTCAAACTCTTCAAGCGTCGTGCAGATGCAAAGCGCCCTGTCAACTTTTGCGTCAGTCATGGCTTGACGAATCTGCGGGAGCTGGGCTTTTAGCTCGGGAAAGCTTAAGTGACAGTGTGAGTCGGTGAACATAGGGCTGAAAATAAAAAGTGGTCTGGTAAACCTTCCGTTGGCAGCTTCAGGGCGCTTCTAGAAATTCAGGTTTTCGGGATGAAGTGCAAGGCGCGTGTCGCATCGCCCTTTGGGCTCATGCGAGGGTCGCGCAGCAACCGCAAGAGGGTTATTGGGGTCAGACGCCAATTTCATTGCGGTGCATTGCACCGCCCCCGAAGGGCGTGCCGGAGGCACGATGAATTTGGACTCTGACCCCAAAAACCCGCGAGCACCGCGCAACGCGGCAATTCGCCCGAAAAATGAATTTATAGAAGTGCCCTTTAGATGGTCTGCGTAGGTCGATCCGATGCCAGGAGCTCGCCCAAAATTTCCTCAATCTTGAGTTTGAGCAATCTCGACTTTTCGTCGTTCGGAAAGCGCACACCGATACCCTGGGTGCGGTTGCCTGCCGCTCTGGCTGGCGTAACCCAGGCGACCTTGCCTGCAATCGGGTAGCGCTGCGTATCTTCGGGCAGTGTCAGAAGCACGTAGACATCTGTCTCCAATTGATACTCACGGGTGGTCGGGATAAAGACACCCCCCTCCTTGAACAGGGGCATGTAGGCCGCATAAAGTGCCGCTTTTTCCTTGATGGCCAGTTGCACGACGCTGGGCCTAGCGGCTGCACCGGATGCGAGGAGAGAGGTGGCTGTAGGAGTGGTGGTGGCCATGCTGTTAGTTTAGGGGGTTTTTGGGGTCAGAGTCCAAATTCATCGTGCCTTTGGCACGCCCGCCGGGTGCGATGCTCTGCATCGCAATGAAATTGGTGTCTGACCCCAATAACCCCGCGAGCGCGATTTTGGCGCGACTGGCCAGAGATTCAAGCATCAGCCCCGGATTGTAGGGATGCTCAACCGTACGTGCGGTGGCAGCAAGCTCTTTTGACCATGTGCTGAGGGCATGCAAGCCGGTTTTAACCCTGGCTGATGACGGCAAATCGCCCAGGCTGAAAAATCGCGGCTCGCTACCCACCTTTACGGCCCACACGTCGTGGCAAAGCTTCTGCAGGGCATCAACTGCCTGGGCAGGCCCCAGGTCGGTCAGCGCAGCGGCATCGCCGCGCGCCATCGCCTTGGGCAGGGCCTGCCACCCCTGTGCCACTTCCCGGGCCCGCCCGCCCTGCACCCAGGCCAGCGCATCAGCAGGGCGTCCGCCAGCGGCCGTCAAGAGCGTAGCGATATCTTTAGCATCGGGTATTTTGACAGGCTTGGCAGACTTTTTATCATCGACCCCAGGCTCCTGTTTTTCAGCTAATGAGCGATGGCTCATAGACTGCAACCAGGCTAGGGCCTCATCAAAGTCGGGCCAGTGCATGGTATGCCCGAGGCAGCGACTGCGTATGGTGGGTAACAGTTGATGGGCGGCTTCGGTGGCGAGTATGAATTTGACCGCACCGGGCGGCTCTTCAAGTGTTTTGAGCAGGGTGTTGGCGGTAATGCCGTTCATGCGTTCCGCCGGAAAAACCAGCACCACCTTGGTGGTCCCGCGCGAGCGGGTGAACTGCGTGAAGGACACCGCCTCGCGAGCCGCATCAACCTTGATTTCTTTACTCGGCTTGCGTTTTTTGTTGTCCAAGTCGTCCTGGGTTTTCTCGTCTAACGGCCAGCCAAACTCCAGCGACAGGGTCTCGGGCAGCAGCATGCACAGGTCGGCATGGGTATGAACATCAACCGCGTGACAGCTTGGGCAAACACCACATGCGCCCTCGGGTAGCGGGTTGTCGCACAACCAGGCACGTGCCAGGGCCAGGGCGAGTTCAAACTGCCCCAGACCAGAAGGGCCATTTAACAACCAGGCGTGGCCGCGCTGCTGCAGCAGGCTTTTGAGCTGGGTTTGCAGCCAGGGGGCCAAACTATCCGCATGGCTCATGGCAGCCAGCCTCGAGTCACAAACACCTGCTTCACGTCGCTCCACACGGCTTCGCGGCCCTGCCCTGCATCAATACGGGCAAAGCGCTGCGGGTCTGCTTTAAGGCGGTCTGCGTAACCTTGGGCTACGCGACGAAAAAACTCGACTGGCTGGGTTTCAAATTTGTCAGGCATTCGCGCACCAGCCAGACGTTTTGCGGCTTCTTCCGGTACCAGGTCAAACCAGATGGTGAGGTCTGGCTGGACGATGTCCTGATTTGCAGATGTCCCCTGCACCCTCCCCTGTACCCATTTCTCAAGCGTCTTGAGTACCGCCAAATCAAATCCCCGGCCACCGCCCTGGTAGGCAAACGTGGCATCGGTAAACCGGTCGCACAACACCACCTCGCCATGCTCTAGCGCAGGCGCGATGATGCGGGTGAGGTGGTCGCGCCGGGCGGCAAATATCAAAAGCGATTCGGTCAGGGCATCCATCGCGTCGTCCAGTACCATGGCGCGCAGCTTTTCGGCCAGCGGTGTGCCGCCTGGCTCACGGGTAAGCGTCACAGTGCGACCTACAGCGCGCAGGGCTTCGGCCAGCGCGGCGATGTGCGTGGATTTGCCTGCGCCGTCTATACCTTCGAAGCTGATGAAGAGAGCAGAATTTGCAGTGGAGAGCGTGGGGGCCATATTTATCGATTTCTTATGTATTTATTCACCGCCCGATTGTGCTCATCCAAGCTGGCACTGAACTGGCTGCTGCCGTCGCCCCTGGCGACAAAGTACAAAGCCTTTGTGGACGCCGGTTGCACTGCCGCCAGCAACGCTGCATTGCCAGGCATCGCTATCGGCGTGGGCGGCAGTCCACCACGGGTGTAGGTGTTGTAGGGCGTGTCGGTTTGCAGATCGCGCTTGCGCAGGTTGCCGTCAAATTTATCACCCATGCCATAAATCACCGTGGGGTCGGTCTGCAGCGGCATACCTATGCGCAGCCGGTTGCTAAAAACCCCTGCAATCTGCGCCCTGTCACTGGGTTTGCCGGTTTCTTTTTCGACAATGCTGGCGAGTATAAGTGCCTGTTCTGGTGTTTGCAGCGGGGTATCAATGCTGCGCAGTGCCCATGCGGCCTCGGTGCGTTTGTCCATGGCGCGGGCCGCACGCTTGAGTACGGCCAAGTCGCTGGCACCCTTGGCATAGGTGTAGGTGTCGGGGAAAAAGCGCCCCTCGGCATGGATGCCCGGTTTTCCCAGTTTTGCCATGATTAAATCGGGCTGCAGGCCAATGGAATCAGGCGTGAGATGCTCTGCTTTTTGTAGCGCAGCACGTACCTGGCTGAAATTCCAGCCCTCGACGATAGTGATGCTTTTTAGGGCTTCTTCGCCGTCCACCAGCATATTGAGCAAGCGGCGCGGCGTGGTCCCTAGGGTAATTTCGTAGCTGCCGGCCTTGATTTGCCTAGCCTGACCAGATACCCGAAACCAGGTTTTCAGGAGCGGCAACTGCACATCTGCCCCGCTGGCAACTATCAATTCTGCAACCGTCATGGCGCGGGTGCCAGGCTCAATTTCAAGGTCAAGCACCTGCGTACCGGCTGGCAGCTTCAGTGACATGGGCTCGTGCAGCCACCACAGGCCGCCAGCGATGGCCAGCAGGGCAACAACAAATACCAACAGACAAAAGCTTGTAAATACGCGGGACAAACTCAACTACCTTCTTGCTAAAACAGACATCCCATGATAATTCAGGCCATGGACACATCGACGACTTTCATTTCGGGCATTGCAGCACTCAAAAACCTTGGCGTGATTCGTGCAGCGGGTGAGGATGTCATTAAATTTTTACAAGGGCAGCTGACACAAGACGTGGCGCTCATGGGTCTGAACGAGGCGCATCTGGCCGCGTTTTGCAACAACAAGGGTCGTATGCAGGCGAGCTTTGTGGTGTTCAAACGCAGCGAGCACGAGATTTTGATGGTTTGCAGCGCTGGTCTCTTGCAGCAGACAATCAAGCGGCTGTCCATGTTTGTGCTGCGTGCCAAGGTCAAACTGCTTGACGCCAGCGCTGATTTTTCACTCTTTGGCCTGGTTGGCTCGGCCATAGATGCTATCGAATCAATAGCTGACAACTCCCGTATTGCCCGTACTCATTGGTCAAAATTCGATTTTGAGGGTCAAAGCCTGGTGTTTTTATACCCCGGAGCAGGTTTTGAACGGGCTTTATGCTGCGCGCCAGCCGCAACCCCGCCACCTGGCGGTTCAACGCTCGCGCCTGGCATCTGGGAATGGTTGGAGGTGCAGTCCGGCATAGCGATGATCACGCAGCCGGTTTTTGAGGCTTTCGTGCCGCAAATGCTCAATTACGAGTCGGTAGGCGGTGTCAACTTCAAGAAGGGCTGCTACCCCGGGCAGGAAATTGTGGCGCGCAGCCAGTTTCGTGGCACGCTGAAACGCCGGGCTTATCTGGTACATGGCGATGCCGCGATGACGATTGGCCAGGAGGTTTTTCACCTGCTGGACAGCGAGCAGCCTTGCGGCATGGTGGCAGCCTGCGCCGCACATCCTGAAGGCGGCTTTGATGCCATTGTGTCGATGCAGACGGCTGCGGCGCGTGACTCTGACAATGGCAGGTTAACGCTGGGAAGCGCTGGCGGAGCAGCGCTCACCTTGCTTGCCCTGCCCTACCCTTTGCTTGAAAATATCTGATTCCATTTCTAAATCATTCCTATAGGTTGTTGCTTCGTAACTACTCAGGTCTTGCTGATTCGTAGGATGGGCACTGCCCACGCTGGCTTCATGAATGGGGCCAAGTCGGGGATTGCGTGGGCGGTGCCCACCCTACAGGGACCTGAGTTGTTACGTTGCTTCGCCTAATCTAGAAATAATTTGTAACCCCCTGAAGCGGAGAACTCGCGCATGGGCACTTCTAGAAATTCAGATTTTCAGGATAAAGTGCAAGGCGTACGGAGCGGAGCAACCGGAAGGGTTTTTGGGGTCAGAGTCCAAATTCATCGTGCCTTTGGCACGCCCTCCGGGTGCGATGCTCTGCATCGCAATGAAATTGGCGTCTGACCCCAATAACCCTGCGAGCACCGCGCAACGCAGCAATTTGTCTGAAAAATGAATTTATAGAGGTGTCCGCATGTGCCTGGTCGCTTTTGCCGTCAACGCCTCAAAGCGCTGGCCACTGGTGATTGCGTCAAATCGCGACGAGTTTTTTGATCGTCCGACGCTGCCTCTGGCGCGCTGGCAAAGTGCCGCTGGCCACAGCATTGTTTCGGGGCGCGATGCGCGTGCGGGTGGTACCTGGCTTGGCATGACCCCTTCGGGCAGGATCGCTTTTTTGACCAATGTGCGTGAGGCCCCTTTGCAGGGCCTGCCTAGGGACCCTTTGCATAATTCTGGCGAGGCTGTGGCAGCTTTTGAGAAATCCCGCGGCGAACTGGTCATGCGCTGGCTAGAAGGCAGCATGAGTGCCTCCCAATTCATGCTTGATACCGACAGCACCAGCTATGCTGGCTTTAACTTGGTGCTGGGGGACTGGCAGACCGGCCAATGGAGATGGATCAGCAATCGCCTGTTTGAAACCCGTCCAGATGGCTCCACTGCACATCGTCCAAAAGCTGCGGGCTGGTGTTCGCGCGTTTTAGAGCCCGGTGTATACGCCCTGTCAAATGCCGCGCTTGACACACCCTGGCCCAAGACGCTCGCCTTGAAGGCTGCCCTGACGGGTGCGCTTGGTGCGTCCGATGAGGCAGAGCTTGAGAAGCCTTTATGGGAAGCCCTGGCCAGCCGCAGCTACGCCAGTACCGAAAGCCTGCCAGATACAGGCGTGTCAAGTGATCTGGAAAAAGCCTTGTCAAGCGCCTATGTAGACTCGCCAGAAAGGGGCTACGGCACACGTTGCAGCACCGTTCTGGTAGCCACGCCACAAGCTGGCGAGCAAAGCCAGATGAAATGGACTTTACGCGTCGAGGAAAAGACGCATCTTCAATCAGCTGATGCTGCCGCAAGCACCCGGTTGATATTGCAATGGAGCCGCAAGGTGTCGAAGCCTGCTTCTGCGCAGATAAATCCCCTCGGATTCCGTGTTTCGCAACTGCCTCCGACTAATTGCTAATCTCAACAATTTCGGTAATAGGCAACGTGGCAATGTCGTGCAGCTTTTCGCTACGGGAACCATCCTGTTCCAATAGCGAAGATATTTGGGAAAAACTCGATGCAACAAACAGACTCTGACCGCTCGGTGCCTTGCGGCTAACGCCGTACCGGAGACGCGCACGTTCCTTCGCCGGCAGTTTTCCGATCAGGCTCTTGGTAGCCCAAACTGCCCCGTGGCGTGCAAAGTCCGAGACCCGTGCAGCCTGATTGATTGTGTCGCCAAGAACCACGAACTCGACACTGGTGGCTGACTGGAAGGTGCCCAACCATTCCTGTCCTTCCGTGATTCCGGTATTCAGGTAAAGTTCATTCAACCAATTTTTGCGTATCTGCCAAGCTTTGCTCAGCTTTTGTATCTCCTGACGCATTTCCTGCGCACAGCACAGTGCATTCATCAGGTAGTCGCTGTCCGGCTGAGGAAAGAAGTAATAAAGCATGCCGTCCCCCACATGCTTGCCGCAGGTCGCGTGATACTTGCGAAAGATCGGCCCCATCGCTCCCCAGATTTCATTGATGAGTTCGAAATACTCTTCCGGCGGCAGTTCGGAGCAGATTTTCACCGAGCTTTGAAGGTCAGCGACAAGCACGGCGAGGGACGTCAGGACCGGGAGGCGTTGGCGAAGCAGGTTGCGAATCATCACGTCACGATTGGACAGCACCTCGAGAAGGGACTCTTGCGTCTCGGATTCATCGGCAAAAACAACGAAAGTTCCTTCCCGGAAAAAGGAGGCATAAGTCCTGCAATTTTTGCCTTGGCGTCTGAGGTAAATCTCGGATTGAGCGATCGGTCGTTCCACTAGGGCGGCTATATCCCCAAAGCGCTGTTCCAATCGCATACGATCCGGGGTAGATAAACCCTGGCAAATGGTGCCGAATGCCCCGATAGTTACCTTGCCTTTGGCAAGCGACAGGTGAAAATCGAGCGCATCAGCTTCGTCTGCGTGCATCTCCTTGTTAGTGATGAGTCTGAAGATGTTCCTTTCTTCGCTGTTTGCCGGAAGCTGTTTCAGGCCGTTGAGAAACTCTGCCTTACCAGCATCGTTAATCCAAACCAGCTCGAAATTATGATTGATCATGTAGGCAGGCTGCCGGATATCTTCGAGCGTAACTCGTAGCCTGGAAGGGGGTAGCGCCACCACGTCGGCCGATGAATGAACCTGCATGACATCCTCGCTTCTGGAATCACCCAGCCTGGAAACGATCTCGCTCATACTGACTCCCTCTTGTTTGAGTTGCTGCATCTGATTGATACGTTCAATCGCGTCATCCGAGAAATAGCCCAACTGTCTCGGCCCTCCCGATTGTCCAGGGTTGGCGATCACTGGCTTAGACAGTATCCCCAAGCTTATATAGTTATTTAGCGTTGCTCTGGATATTCCTGTTTTTTCAAGTATTTCTTTACTAGATAGCATAGTGTTTCTCAGGTCTATTTATACTGTCCAAGACATATGCTATACAGTACTAACTTGACTGTCAAGATTTTTTTGTACTGTCTAAGGTATAAATTAGACAGTACAATCTAGCAGCCTGTCGGCACTTACGCTACTTTTTTGCACCACGCATCGCAAGTCGTTTGAGCATCTCAATGTGTGGGATGTCAACCTCGTCAAACGGTTCTCCATGCGGCAAAAACCCTGCTTGCAGGTAAAAACCCTGCGCACTGCGCTGCGCGTGCAGCACGATGGCGAGGTCGCCGCGCTGCCGGGCTGCATCCGTTAAGGCCGTCAATATGCTGCGGCCCAGTTGCGATCCACGCAAAACCCGCTTGACCGCCATGCGCCCTACTTTGCCGGTCTGATGGTCGTGACGGAGTAATCGTCCGGTCGCGACGGGCTGTCCGAGTCCGTTGTAGGCCACCGCATGTACCGCAGCGGCATCAAGCTCATCCCACTCCATTTCAACCGGTATGCGCTGTTCGTTAACAAAAACTTCCACCCTTAGCGTTGCCGCGTCCGGGCCAAGGCTGGTCCAGGAGCCAAGTTTGACCTCGTGCATGACGGCACCTGCCTCAAACCGGTTCAGGATATTGCGCAAAGCATCGGGTACAGGCCGGGACGTTTGCGAAGACGGGTCGGCAAACACGTAGATCAGCTCGCCGGTAATCAGCAGCTCGTTTCCCCTGAAAATCGCGCCTTCAAAGACGATCGACGAGTTGCCTATGCGAGCACATTTGAGTGCCACCTCAAGCCTGTCATCGTAGCGGGCCGAGGCGTGGTACTCGAGGCTGGCTTTTTTGACATACAGGTCGCCACCAAGCTGGCGCATGGCCTCTTCGTAGGGCAAGGCTAGCGCGCGCCAGTAGTCAGCCATGGCCGTGTCAAAGTACATCAGGTAATGCGCGTTGAAGACGATTTTTTGCATGTCCACCTCGGCCCAGCGCACGCGCAGCGGGTGGGAAAACCGAAAATCTTGTCGTTTCATAGGGTGTTCAAATCCAAACCAGTAAAGGGGTTATTGGGGTCAGACGCCAATTTCATGACGATGCATAACATCGCACCCGAAGGGCGTGCCAAGGGCACGATGAATTTGGACTCTGACCCCAAAAACCCTTTTGCCAATATCGTAACGGTAAGGGCGCTTCTAGAAATTCAGATTTTAGTTACGACGTAACTTGGGTACAAGTTAGTCTTCACTGCAACTGCGTTGTCGGGATGAAGTGCAAGGCGCGTGTCGTATCGCCCTTTGGGCTCATGCGAGGGTCGCGCAGCAACCGCAATGTACTTCAGGTACATGAGGATTGCGAGCCTTCGATGCCAAATTGGGAATAAAAAGGCCGCGAAGCCCCCGTAAGAATTCCGCACACAGCTATTGAATTGATAGCTTTTTGATCAGACTTTCTCTGACTTACTTCCGTGCCGGCGGCACATCCGTGCAGCTGCCATGCGCCATTTCCGCCACCATGCCAATGCTCTCGCCCAGCGCTGGGTGGGGGTGGATGGTCTTGCCGATGTCGGTGGCATCTGCCAGTGGCGCGAATTTGAGACTTCCTATATTCTGTACACTTTTGGCGAAAGGACTAGTCATGAATTTCCCTGCACAACCAACATCTGTCGAAACTGAGAGCGACGCTGGAGCGCCATTGCAAGACCAGCTCAAAGTGCACTGCTTCGGCTGCGGCGCATTGAACGACCATGGCTTGCACATCAAAAGCCGCTGGGTGGGCGAGGTGCTGGTCTGCCGCTGGCAACCCGAGTCTTTCCAAATCGGTCATCCTGGTTTCCTGTATGGCGGCACCATTGCTTCCGTAATCGATTGCCACAGCATCTGGGCTGCCCTTTCGAAAGCCTGCCAAGACAGCGGTCACCGATTGACCGACGGCCCCCCTGCCTTTGCTTTTGTGACAGGCAAACTTAGCGTCAGCTACCTCAAACCCGTGGCGGTTGATCGTGAGATCGAATTGCGAGCCCGTTTGCTGGAGGTAGGTCCACGCAAGACGATCGTTGCCTGCATGGTGTTGCAAGATGGTGTGGAATGCGCCAATGCCGAAGTGATCGCGGTGCGCATCAAAACTGAGGTGGCATGATGCGCGCCGTCTTGTGTCACGCGTTCGAAGGTCCGGATGCCTTGCGCATGGGCGAAGTCGAGCCCCCCATCGCCGGGCCGGGCCAATTGCTCGTGGACGTGTATGCCGCCGCTGTCACCTTCATGGACACTTTGATGGTGGCGGGCAAGTACCAACTGCGCCCGCCTTTCCCTTTTGTACCAGGCAGCGATGCGGCCGGTGTGGTTGTCGCGGTGGGCTCCGGTGTCACGCGGTTTAAACTTGGCGACCGTGTGGCTTGTGGCGGCTGGTATGGGTCTTACGCCGAGCAGATGGTTGTCAATGAACATAGCACCGCGCACCTGCCCGACGAAATCGACTTCATCACTGGTTGCACGGTGCGCCACGGTTATGGCACAGCGCACTATGCCTTGGTGAACTGCGCCCACCTACAGCTAGGCGAAACGGTATTTGTCAGTGGTGCAGCGGGCGGCGTGGGGCTGGCCGCCGTAGACCTGGCACGGCACCTGGGCGCGAAGGTGATCGCCGGCATTGGTTCAGACAGCAAGGCTGATGCCGTGCGTGAACGCGGTGCCAGCGAAGTCATCAACTACAACCTGGAAAACCTGCGTGACCGCATTAAGGCGATCACTGAAGGCCGAGGAGTTGACGTGTTTTTTGACAACCTGGGGGGTGAGGTTTTCACCACCATGACTCGTCTGATGAACTGGGGCGGGCGCATGCTGCCCATAGGCTTCACCAGTGGAGAAATTCCCTCGGTTCCAGTGAATTTGATGCTGCTGAAAAACTTCTCCATCACGGGTAGTTTCTGGGGTGCATGGATAGACCGTTTTCCACAAGAAAGCGTCGAGGCTGAAGCCAAGATCATGAACTGGGTGAAACTAGGCTATCTGCGACCTGTAGTTGGGCAGCGCTTGCCGCTGGCGGACTTTCGCACCGCCTTCGACCTGCTCGGGCAGCGCAACACCTTGGGGCGGGTGGTCTTGCAGGTCAGGCCGGGCAGCAGTTAGTGCAAAGGCGATCCGCCCGATTCGGTAGCCAATGCCGAAATTAATTGCCGAATAAAATAAGGGGTCAGGCTCGAATTAAAGAGCCCTCGGGCAAAGCTCTCGAGAGCGCTTTTGCCAATATCGTAACGCTAACAACTACCCCAAAAAATCCAATTCATGGCCTTCATTTACTACGTTACCCAGATCCAGTTCGAGTTTGGTGCCATCAAATTACTCAAACAAGAATGCGCCCGCGTCGGTATCACGCGCCCCTTAATCGTCACCGACCCTGGTGTCAAGGCCGCCGGTATTTTGCAGAAGGCACTCGATACCCTGCCCGGCATCAAGGTCGCGGTGTTTGACCAGACACCCTCAAACCCGACCGAGGCGGCAGTGCGCGCCGCAACAGAAATGTACCAGACCAATCACTGCGATGGCCTGATTGCTGTAGGCGGTGGCTCGGCCATCGACTGCGCCAAGGGCGTGGCGATTGCAGCTACCCACGAAGGCCCGCTGACAACCTACGCCACCATTCTTGGTGGCTCCGACAAAATCACGGCACGCGCGGCACCACTGATTGCCGTGCCCACCACCAGCGGTACCGGCAGCGAGGTGGCGCGTGGTGCCCTGATCATCGTGGACGACCACCGCAAGCTGGGTTTTCACTCCTGGCACCTGGTACCCAAAGCCGCGCTTTGCGACCCCGAGCTGACGTTTGGCCTGCCAGCCAAACTAACTGCCGCCACCGGCATGGACGCGATTGCGCATTGCATGGAAACCTTTATGTCAGCCGCATTCAACCCGCCCGCCGACGGCATTGCGCTGGACGGCCTGGAGCGCGGCTGGACGCATATCGAGCGCGCGACCCGTGACGGCAGTGACCGCGAGGCGCGCTTTAACTTGATGAGTGCCTCCATGCAGGGTGCCATGGCCTTCCAGAAAGGCCTGGGCTGTGTTCACAGCTTGAGCCACAGCCTGGGCGGTGTTGACCCGCGCCTGCACCATGGCACGCTAAATGCAATGTTTTTGTCAGCGGTTGTTGGCTTTAACTCCAGCGCCGAATCGGTGCAAAAAGACCGGCGGCTTGAGCGCATGGCCAGAGCCATGGGATTAGCCTCGGCAGGCGATATTGCCGAGGCAATCCGCGACATGAACGCGCGCCTGGGCTTGCCCAAAGGGCTGGCGGAAATGGGGGTAGAGCGGGTAGCGTTTGGGAAAATCATTGAAGGTGCGCTGGCCGACCATTGCCATAAAACCAACCCGAGGATTGCGTCAAGTGAAGACTATGAAGCCCTGCTGGAGCAGTCGATGTAAGAGCGCGGCGGCGTCAATCGGCCAAGCGCTTACTCAGCGCGCAGTGCGGCCTTGAGCTGCTCGCCAATTTCAGGTTTATCAGCGAAAGGGTCGGTCGGGTTGCGGGCCTGAAGAATGTCTTCCAGCCGGGTCTGCACCGACTTGATGGCTTTGGGGTGGCTGTAGATGTAAAACTGATTTTTAGCCACGGCATCAAACACCCGTTGCGCCACGTCAGCGGCGCTGACCTTGCCTGAATCAACCGCCTTGCTGGTCATGGCTTGGCCTACCAGTTGGCTTTTGGTTGGCTTGCTGCCGCGCAGCTCTGCGGGTCGGTTGCGCTGGCTCTGGCTGATGCCGGTGGCGACAAAAAACGGGCACAGCACCGATGCGCCAACTTGATCCGTTACCAGCGTCAAGTCTTGGTACAGCGTTTCGCTGAGCGCCACCACCGCATGTTTGCTGACGTTGTACACACCCATATTCGGCGCTGCCAGCAGGCCAGCCATGCTGGCGGTGTTGACAATATGGCCTTGCCAGGTTGGGTCTTTTTTCGCGGCATCCAGCATCATGGGCGTGAACAGGCGTACGCCATGCACTACGCCCATGACATTCACACCCATGACCCATTCCCAATCCTTCACGCTGCTCTCCCAGATCAAGCCGCCAGAGCCAACGCCTGCGTTGTTGAACACCAGATGCGGTGCACCAAAGCGCTGCTGCACGGCATCGGCCAGAGCCTCCATCTCGCTGGCACTGGCTACATCAACGCGGCGCGCCAGCACTTGCGCACCCAGAGCCTGTAATTCAGCGGCTGCGGCATCCAGCGCGTCCTGCTGCACATCAACCAGCACCACGTTCATGCCTAGTTTTGCAGCAATGCGCGCACACTCCAGGCCAAAGCCCGAACCGGCGCCGGTGAGAACCGCTGTTTTGCCTTTGAAATCCGTGATCATTCATAACTCCAGAAAATTAAATAGCTCGCAGCATCTCGATATGGGGAATGCCGTCTTCGATGTACGGCGCGCCTGTGGTCCTAAAACCATGCTGCAGGTAAAACTTTTCCAGCCGCGCCTGCGCCCCCAGGCGTATCGGCTGCGCGCCCCATTGCTGCGCCACACAGGCGATGGCTTGACGCATCAGTTCATGGCCCACAGTGGTGCCGCGCACGGCCTGGTGCGTGATCACGCGGCCTATGCTGGCTTCGGTAAATTTCACGCCGGCCGGAAAGCAGCGCGCATAAGCCACCAGCTGCCCGGCAGACGTGCCCAACACATGGGCCGCTTCGCTGTCCGAGCCATCCATGTCCTGAAAAACACAGGCCTGTTCGATCACAAAGACCTCGGTGCGAAGCCGCAAGACCGCATAAAGCTCGCGCGCCGTCAGCGCGTCAAACGGAACGGATCGCCAGTCGATGGCCTTCATCGGGGCATGGCCCGTGTAATCAGGGCATCGAAATCCAGGCCAGCATCCAGGGTGCCAAAGGCCTGGCCCCAGTTGCCGGCCAGCCGTGAATCGCAAAAGGCGCTAAACACCGCGGCTGGCGTGCTTTGGTACAGCAGCGCGGCCTGCACCGCCAGCGCGACGTCCTGGGCCAGGCGGCGGGCCTCGATTTCCGTCGTCATGTACGCCGCCGGGCCGCCCCAAGGCGGACACGCCCCTTCATGTGATGAAAGGGGCAGCGTATCGCCGGAGGCTCGCGAAGCGACAAGCGTGGGGGCCATATCGTCGACGCGTGTCGGCAAGGCGGCAGCCAGCCGGTCCAGCGCCGGATGGGCACCCTTGGCTGGCGCCAGTTCGTGCGCCAGCGCGGCAGCGGCATCGGCCTTGCGCAAGGCACGCAGCAAGTCCAGCGCCATGATGTTGCCGGCGCCCTCCCAGATCGAGTTGACCGGCATTTCGCGGTAGATGCGGGCCATGATGCCTTCGCCGCCCTCTTCCACATAACCGTTGCCGCCCAGGCACTCCATCGCCTCCTGCGCAAAATGGCTGCCGCGTTTGCATATCCAAAATTTGGCGACCGGTGTCAACAGGCGGGCCATGGCCTGTTCATGCGGATCGGTGGGTTTGTCAAAGGCGCGCGCCAGGCGGATGGACAGCGCGGTGGCGGCTTCCGATTCGAGCGCCAGATCGGCCAATACATTGCGCATCAGGGGCTGCGCGATCAGCGGCTTGCCGAAAGCCTGGCGTTGGGCGCAGTGGTTGAGTGCAATAGAAAGCGCCTGGCGCATCAGCCCGCTGGTGCCCAGCGCGCAGTCGAGCCGCGTCATGCTGCCCATCTCGAGGATTTGCGGAACGCCCCGCCCTTCTTCGCCGACCAGCCAGGCGCTGGTGTTGTCAAACTCGACTTCGGAGCTCGCGTTGGCCTTGTTGCCTAGCTTGTCTTTCAGGCGCTGGATGCGAATCGTGTTCAGGCTGCCGTCCGGCAAGACGCGGGGCAGGAAAAAGCAGCTCAGCCCGCCGGGTGCCTGCGCCAGCACCAGGAAGGCATCACACATGGGCGCCGACAAAAACCATTTGTGGCCGGTCAGCCGGTAGCGCTGGCCCCAGCCGTCGCTGCCGTCCGGCGCGGCCTGCGTGGTGTTGGCGCGCACGTCGGAGCCGCCCTGCTTTTCGGTCATGCCCATGCCCATGGTCACGCCGGCTTTTTCTGAAAACAGCTTGAGCGCCGGATCGTAGGCCCGACTGGTGAGCTTGGGTGCCCAGTCGGCATCGATGGCCGCGTTGCTGCGCAGCGCCGGGGTGACGGCGTAGGTCATCGAAATCGGGCACAGCGTCGAGGGCTCGAGCTCGGTGAAAAGCATGAAGCCGGCGGCCCTCGAAACATGGGGCGACGGGCCTTGGCTCCCCCACGGCGTGCCATGCAAGCCAACGCCGATGGAAAGTGTCATCAGCGCGTGGTAGCTCGGATGAAACTCGACCTGATCGACACGCCGACCAAAACGGTCATGGCTGTGCAACTGCGGCGTGTAGATGTTGGCTAGGCGCGCATGGGTTTGCATGGCGGCACTGCCGAGTGTGGCACCCAGCGTACTCAGTTCGGCCGTCGCCAGCTTCGGCGCGTTGAACCTCAACGCGTCGCGCAAACCATGGTTGGTCTCGAACAGGTTGTAGTCCACCAGCGGCTCGGGCTGGTTGAAGACTTCGTGCGTCATCTGCATCTCCTTCCGGCGGCGTCGCGAGCAGTCTAGATGAGTTTGACCAGCTGCTTGCCGAAGTTCCTGCCCTTGAGCAATCCCAGGAAAGCCTCGGGCGCAGCGGCGATGCCCTGCGCAACTGACTCGCGCGGCTTGAGCTTGCCGGTGCCTACCAACGTGCCGAGTTCTTTTAGTGCTTCGGGCCAGATTTCCATGTGCTCGCTGGCGATAAAGCCTTCAATGCGCAGGCGTGACATCAAAATTAGCACTGGGTACGACAGCGGCACGGGCTTGCCGTCGTAGCCTGCAATCATGCCGCACAGGGCGATGCGGCCAAAGGCATTCATGCGGGGCAGCACGGCATCGAGCACCATGCCGCCGACGTTTTCAAAATGACCGCTAATGCCGTTCGGGCAGGCAACTTTTAGCGCTTTAGACAATGACGCTGCGTCTTGGTAGAGCTTGTAGTCAATGCAAGCGTCAAAGTGCAGTTCATCAACAGCGTAGATGCATTTCTCTGGCCCACCCGCAATGCCCACAACGCGGCAACCGCGTGCTTTGGCCAAGGCCGCAAACGCGCTGCCCACTGCACCCGTGGCCGCACTGACGGTAACGGTTTGCCCTTCTTTCGGTTCAATAATTTTGACCAGGCCGTACCAGGCTGTCACGCCGGGCATACCGACAGCGCCCAAGTAGTGCGACAGCGGCACATGGGTGGTGTCTACCTTGCGCAGCGCGCCCAATTGATCGGCGTTGACAACGCTGTACTGCTGCCAGCCGCCCATGCCGACGACCTTATCACCGACGCTGAATTTTGGCGATTTGCTTTCCATCACCTGCCCCACCGTACCGCCCTGCATCACCTGACCAAGCGCTTGCGGCACGGCGTAGCTTTTGCTGTCGTCCATGCGGCCACGCATGTAGGGGTCAAGGCTCAAAAAGTGGTGCTGCACCAGTACTTGCTTGTCTTGCAGCGCTGGCGTGTCGACCTCGATCTGCTTGAAGTTACTGCTGATGGCCGCACCAGTCGGGCGGTTGTCTAACAAAATTTGTTGATTGCGTGGCATGAAAAACTCCTGAAAAAGTTGTCTGGTCGCCATCAATCGGTTGAAATGACCACCATCGTTCTTCCGTCTGCCGTGCTGATTGTCAGGCTCCGAGTACCACACTGACACCGCCATCGACTGCCAGCCATTGGCCAGTGATGTGCTTGCCGGCATCGCTGGCGTACAGCAGTGTGATGCCCTTTAAATCTTCCTCATCGCCAAGTCGCCCGAGCGGCGCACGCGCAGCCATTTTTTCTTCGCCAAGCGCCTTGATGAGGCCGCCCGTCATTTTGGTCATAAAAAACCCGGGACAGATCGCGTTGACATTGATTTTGTACTTGCCCCACTCTGCCGCCAGCGTTTTAGTAAAGCCGATGACGGCGGCTTTGGACGTGTTGTAGGCCAGCGTCTGCATCTCGGGGCCGTTGCCGTTCAGGCCTGCGATGGAAGCGATGTTGATGATACGGCCGGTCTTTTTGGGGATCATGTAAGCATTAGCTATTTGCTGCGACAGTATGAAGTAGCCCCGCACGTTGAGACTCATCACCTTGTCCCAGGCCGCTACCGGATGAGTTTCTGCCGGTGCGCCCCAGCTTGCGCCTGCGTTGTTGATGAGGATGTCTACTGCGCCCATGCGCTTGAGGGTTTCGTCGGCTAGACGTCGCGTGTCTTCTTCTTTGGAGCAGTCGGCTGCAATCCACTGCGCGTCAATGCCCACGGCCTTCAAACTCGCCGCTGCCTGCTCCAGGTCTTCGGCCTTGCGCGAACTCAGCATCACCCTGGCACCAGCCTCGCCAAGGGCGTGCGCCATTTGCAGGCCCAGCCCGCGTGAGCCGCCGGTGATCAGGGCGGCCCGGCCTTTGAGGTCAAAAAGTTGCTGGATGGGTCTGGGGGTCATTTTTTCTCCGTATCAGTTTTGAAGATGGTTTTTAAGAATCAGATCTCATGGTGGAACGTATATAAATCAAAATCGCTCCCACGACTGTCATCACGCCGCCAGCGGCAATCATCATCCAGCCGATGGCAGCATCGGTTTTACCGACAAAAATACCGAGAATGAGCGCCAGCAAACCGCCATAAATCAGCGTCCAGGTGATTTTGTGCAGTCGCGCCGTCCGCGGGTCGGTGGGGTGGTTAGCACCTGGTTTGTAAAAACCCATTAAAAATCCTCCTCAGGCAGATTGGCAAAGGTCTGGAGTAGAAAGTCGAGGGTGTTTCGATAGCGCATAAGGTCAAACGATGGGAGCGTGTGCTGGGGACAGCAGCTCGGCGACCTTTGCGCCGCCTTGCTTCGCAAGTTGCGGATTTTGCAGCCACATTTGAACCATGAACTCGCGGGTTTCATCGTAACGGTTCAACACTGCAATCATGACCTCTTGCGGTATGACCTTGGTGCTTGATGCCTTGCTGCCGTCAGCCATCACAGCACCTCAAACACACCCGCAGCGCCCATTCCGCCACCAATACACATCGTCACACAAACCCGCTTGGCAGCGCGGCGCTTGCCCTCAATCAGGGCGTGGCCGGTCAGGCGCTGGCCGGTTACGCCGTAGGGGTGGCCGACTGCAATTGCTCCGCCGTTGACGTTGAGTTTGTCCATCGGAATGCCCAGCTTGTCAGCGCAATACAGCACCTGTACAGCGAAGGCTTCGTTGAGTTCCCACAGGTCGATGTCGCTGATTTTTAAACCCAGCTTGGCGAGTACTTTGGGAATGGCGAATACCGGGCCAATGCCCATTTCATCAGGCTCGCAACCGGCAACCGCAAAGCCCAAAAAGCGGCCCAGCGGTTTGAGTCCTTTTTTGCTGACTACTTTCTCGTCCATCATGACCACAGCGCCGCCACCATCAGAAAACTGGCTGGCGTTACCCGCCGCAATCACGCCGCCGGGAATAGCGGGCTTGATGCCGCTGATGCCTTCTTTGGTGGTGCCAGCGCGAATGCCTTCGTCGTTGCTGACGGTGACCTGTTTAGTGCTCAAGCCCATGATGGCATCGACCACACCGGCCGTCACGGTGATGGGGGCAATCTCGGCTTCAAACAAACCAGCGGTCAAGGCTGCGCTTGCCTTTTGCTGGCTCATGGCACCGTACTCGTCCATGCGCTCACGCGAAATGTTGTAGCGCTTGGCAACCTGCTCTGCCGTCTGCAACATGTTCCAGTAAATCTCCGGCTTGTTCTTGACCAACCACGAGTCGGCCAGCATGTGGGTGTTCATTTCCTGCTGCACGCAGGAAATGCTTTCGACGCCACCGGCGACGTAAATGTCGGCTTCACCGGCAATGATGCGCTGGGCCGCCAGTGCAATGGTTTGCAGGCCGGACGAGCAGAAACGGTTGATCGTCATGCCCGATACGGTGACGGGGCAACCCGCGCGCAGCGCGATCTGGCGCGCGATGTTGGCGCCGGTCGCACCCTCGGGGTTGGCGCAACCGATGATCACGTCATCAACTTCTGCGGCATCAATGCCGGCGCGTTTGATCGCATGTTCGACCGCATGACCGCCCAGGGTGGCGCCGTGCGTCATGTTGAAGGAGCCCTTCCAGCTTTTGGCCAGTGGGGTGCGGGCGGTGGAAACGATTAGGGCTGAAGTCATGATGGAGTCCTTAGTTAAAAGTCTTGCCTTCGGCAACCAGCCTGGCCAGCAAGGGTGCGGGCTTCCAGAAGTCGGCATCGTCCAGCGGATTCTGGGCAAACCTATCCATAGCCTGGACGACATTGAAAAGACCCACCTGGTCTGCATACAGCATGGGGCCGCCACGATAGATCGGGAAGCCATAGCCCATCAGATACACCATGTCGATGTCACTGGCCTTAGCCGCGATGCCGTCTTCCAGGATGTGTGCTGCTTCATTGACCAGTGAATAAATCAGGCGCTGCACGATCTCTTCGTCAGAAATCTTGCGCGGCGTGATACCCAAGGCTTGCCGATGGTCTTCGATCATCTTGACGACTTCTGCATTTGGAATCGCATCACGCTTGCCGGGAATGTAGTCGTACCAGCCAGCGCCAGTCTTCTGGCCAAAGCGGCCTTTCTCGCACAGCAAATCTGCGGTCTTGCTGTACTTGATGCCTGGCTTTTCAACGTAGCGGCGTTTGCGGATTGCAAAGCCGATGTCGTTACCCGCCAGGTCACCCATGCGGAACGGGCCCATGGCCATGCCGAATTTCTCCATGGCCTTGTCCACCTGCGCGGGCGTGCAGCCTTCATCGAGGAGGAAACCGCCCTGACGGCCATACTGTTCGATCATGCGGTTGCCGATAAAGCCGTCGCACACGCCCGACACGACTGAGGTTTTCTTGATTTTCTTGCCCAGCGCCATCACCGTGGCCAGCACATCTTTGGCGGTTTTTTCGCCACGCACGACTTCCAGCAGCTTCATCACGTTGGCAGGGCTGAAGAAGTGCGTGCCGATCACATCCTGCGGGCGCTTGGTAAAGGCCGCTATCTTGTTCATATCCAGTGTTGAAGTGTTGGATGCGAGGATGGCCCCTAGCTTCATCACGCGGTCAAGCTCCTTGAATACTTTTTCCTTGACACCCATTTCTTCGAACACGGCTTCAATCACCATGTCGGCATCTTTGAGGTCTTCGTAGCTCAGTGTGGTGGTGAGCAAAGCCATGCGCTGCTCATACTGGTCCTGCTTGAGTTTGCCTTTTTTAACCTGCGCCTCGTAGTTTTTACGGATGGTGGCAATGCCCCGGTCCAGCGCCTCCTGTTTCATCTCGAGCAGCTTGACAGCAATGCCAGCATTCAAAAAATTCATGGCAATGCCACCACCCATGGTGCCAGCACCAATCACGGCGATGGATTTGATGTCGCGTTTTGGCGTGTCTGCGGGTACATCTGGAATTTTGGATGCGGCCCGTTCGGCCAGGAAGATATGCCGCAAGGCGCGACTTTCCGGTGTCCACATCAGGTTGATAAAGATTTCACGCTCGAACGCCATGCCGTCATTGAACTTGCGTTTGGTAGCGGCTTCAACTGCATCGACGCACTTGAGCGGTGCCGGGAAATTTTTGGCCATACCCTTGACCATGTTGCGGACAAACTGAAAGTACGCATCACCGTTGCGATGCTTGCACGGAAGGTCGCGCACAAGTGGCAATGGCCGGGTATCAGAGATGGCTTGCGCAAATGCCAGCGCCTCCTGCGCCAGTGACTCGCTAGCCGCAGCTATCCTGTCGAACAACTTCTGGCCAGGGATTTGCGCCAGCAATTCACTCTTGACGGGCTCGCCGCTGACGATCATGTTCAGTGCAGGCTCTACGCCCAAGGCACGCGGCAGGCGTTGTGTGCCGCCTGCGCCCGGAATCAGGCCGAGTTTGACTTCGGGCAGCGCCACGCTGCAGCCGGGTGCGGCAATGCGGTAGTGGCAGCCGAGCGCAAGCTCCAGCCCACCGCCCATACAGACGGAATGAACGGCAGCCACCACGGGCTTGGGGGAATTTTCCACGGCCAGAATCACGCTGAGCAGGTTCGGCTCGGCCAGCTCCTTGGGCGTGCCGAACTCCTTGATGTCGGCGCCGCCGGAAAAGGCCTTGCCCGCACCGGTGAGCACAATCGATTTGACGGCCGCATCGGCATTGGCTTTTTGCAGGCTGTCCGTGATGGCCAGTCGCGTTGCATGGCCCAGGCCATTGACTGGCGGGTTGTCCAGGGTGATCACCGCGACACTGCCGTGGACTTCGTATTTGGCTGTCATTTGCTTTTCCTTTGTTGCGTGTTAGCCGGTCGTTTGCCTGATCAGGTAATGTTCAAACGCCTGACCGTCAAAAATAGTACAACCGTTCTTTTTATCATTGTAAAAGGCTTGTGGGAATCGGCAAGCACGCGCATCACCGCCGTTGTCCCAGCGGTGACAAATCAGGGCGTCAGACCTCCAGCCACTCTTTGCGCGTGTAGGCGTCGGCGCGCAGGCTGTCGGGCGTTCCCTGAAACACGATACTGCCGCGCCCCATGACCAGCGCCCGGTCGGAAATCGCCATGGCAATCGTCAGTTTCTGCTCAATCAGCAGCACCGAGATGCCTTTGGTTTTAAGCGTTTGAAAGAATTGGCCCACCAAGGCCACAATTTTTGGCGCCAGCCCTTCGGTCGGCTCGTCGATGATGATCAGGTCCGGGTCGCCCATGAGTGTGCGGCACAGCGTGAGCATCTGCTGCTCGCCACCGGAGAGCACGCCGGCTTCGGTGTGCTGGCGATCTTTGAGACGCGGAAACATCTGGTACATGTCGTCAAACGACCAGCGGCTGCCCTTGCCCTTGCCTTTCTGGCCCAGCATCAGGTTCTGGTGCACGGTCAGCGTCGGGAAGATATCGCGGTTCTCCGGCACATAGCCAAGACCCAGATGCGCGATCTCATAGGCCTTGTGCCCCGCAATCTGCTGGCCCTTCCATTGAATGTCGCCCGTGCACTCCACCAGGCCCATGATGGCCTTGGCGGTGGTGGAACGGCCCGAACCGTTGCGCCCCAGCAGCGCCACAATTTCGCCTGCTTGTACATTGAATGAGACACCGTGCAGGACATGGCTTTTGCCGTAGTAGGCGTGAAGATTTTTTATTGCCAGCATACAAGGCTCCGACGGGCTGCAGCAGGCATAACGACAAGTGTGGGGGTCATGCAATTTTCCGACGGGCCGCCCCTAGGAAAATTAGCCCCCTCGGGGGGCAGCGTATTACGCGAAGCGAAAAGCGTGGGGGTCATATCCTAGTGACCTCCCGCTTGCTGGTCTGCCACTGACGATCCCAGATAGGCCTCTTGCACCCGCTGGTCAGCACGTACCGCCTCAGGCGTGTCGTAAGCGATGATTTCCCCGTAGACCACGACGGCGATCTTCTCGGCCAGGCCGAAAACGACACTCATGTCGTGCTCAACCGTGAGCAGGGTTTTGCCAACCGTCACTTCCTTGATGAGATTGATAAAACGGGTGGTTTCAGACCGGCTCATGCCTGCGGTGGGTTCGTCCAGCAGTATCACGCTAGCACCACCCGCAATGGTGATGCCGATCTCCAGTGCGCGCTGCTCTGCGTAAGTCAGGTTCACACCAAGTACGCCGCGTTTTTTGTCGAGCTTGATCATTTCCATCAGTTCTTCAGCACGCTCGTTGGCATCGTCAAGATTGGCGAGGAATTTGAAAAAAGTGTACTTGTAGCCAAGGCTCCACAGCACACTGCAACGCAGGTTTTCAAACACACTGAGCTTGGGAAAAATATTGGTAATCTGAAAGCTGCGCGACAAACCAAGGCGGTTAATTTCATAAGGCTTTTTGCCATTAATGCTTTGGCCATTAAGCAGTACCTCTCCGCTGCTGGGCTCAAAGCGCCCGCTGATCAGGTTGAAAAGCGTGGATTTGCCGGCGCCATTGGGACCAATGATGCCCACCCGCTCACCCGCGGTCACGGCCAGATTGATGCCACGAATGATTTCGGTCTTGCCGAAACTCTTGCGCAGGTCTTTGAGCTCCAGAGCGTAGGTGTTCTTCAAGACCGTCATAGGGCCTCCCTGCGTTTGGTTTCTTTTTCGATGTATTCCTGAATGTCGCCCCACTCGCGCAAAAACTGACGCCTGACAGCCTCAAACAAACCTAAGCCCGTGAGCAGTACGAAGGCTGCGCCAAACCAGCTGTTAAATCCTGTGGCGTTCAGCGTAACGCCTAAAAATTTCAGCTCTGACCCAAGCGTGGCATTGAGCTGTAAGTGGTAGACCATCTCAACCATCGCAGCAGCTCCCGCTAGGGTGACAAGGGCTGTGACTGCCAGAGCCAAGTAGCTGACCCAAATATCGCGCAGGCGGCCAAACGCTGCCACGCGCAGGTTCATCATGATTAAGCTGGCGACGCCTCCGGGTGCGTACATCACCGTGAAAAGAAAGATCAGGCCAAGGTACAGCAGCCATGCGCGGGTGAATTCACTGAACAAGACAAACGCTAAAACCATCATCACTGCACCAATGATGGGGCCAAAAAAGAAGGTTGCGCCGCCTAAAAAGGTAAACAACAGATAGGCCCCAGACCTTGCGGCACCGACGACTTCGAATGTCACAATTTCAAAATTAAGCGCACCCAAGCCACCGGAAATACCGGCAAAAAATCCGGCAATAATGAAAGCCATGTAACGAACACGGTGGGTGTTGTAACCCACAAACTCAACCCGCTCTGGGTTGTCGCGAACCGCATTGAGGATACGGCCAAGCGGCGTGCGGGTAAAAGCAAACATGGCTGCGACGGCCACAAAGGTGTAGCAGGCGATAAGGTAGTAAACCTGAATCGGTGGGCCAAAGGTAATGCCTAAAAATCCATTGCGCACCACACGGTTGCCAGTCACACCGCCTTCGCCACCAAAAAATTCAGGCACCATCAAGGCCATGGCGAACACCAGTTCACCCAAGCCTAGCGTAATCATGGCAAAAGTAGTGCCCGATTTGCGCGTCGTGACATAGCCAAACAAAACAGCGAAACCCATGCCAGCCAGCCCGCCAACCAAAGGCACTGCCGCCATTGGTATCGGCAACTGCCCCCCGGTCACGCTGTTGAGTGCATGAATAGCCACAAATGAGCCGAGCCCGGTGTAGACGGCATGACCAAAACTCAACATGCCGCCCTGCCCCAGCAGCATGTTGTAAGACAGGCAGGCAATGATGGCAATACCCATTTGAGACAAAACAGTGATGCCCAAGCCGCTGGTAAATACCATGGGCATCAAAGCCAATACCAGCGCAAACAAGCTCCAGATTAGCCAACGCCCTACGTTGAGTGGTTTAAATTCGTAGTGACTTTTGCTCATGTCTTAGTCTTCCCGTTTGCCCAGCAGGCCTTTGGGACGAAATATCAAAATCAGTACCAAAAACAGGTACGGAAGAATCGGTGCCACCTGCGACAACGTGAGCTTAATCAGGGTATTGTTTCGCGCTGCCTCGCCTAGCTGCAGCCCCATCTGTTGGGCCAGCATAGCAACCGAGTAGTCAAACGCCACGGCAAAGGTCTGTATCACACCGATCAAGATAGACGCTACGAAAGCACCCGACAGAGATCCCATACCGCCCACCACAACCACGACAAATATCACGGAGCCCAACGCGGCAGCCATGGCTGGCTCGGTTAAAAACGTGCTGCCACCAATCACCCCAGCCAAGCCTGCGAGTGCTGAGCCAGCACCGAACACCAGCATGAAAACGCGCGGCACGTTGTGGCCCAAAGCTTCAACGGTTTGAGGGTGCGTCAGGGCTGCTTGAATGACCAGGCCAACACGGGTACGTGTGAGCAGCAGCCAGACGACCCCCAACATCACAAGTGCCACCAACATCATGAAACCGCGGGTCGCTGGAAACGGCGAGCACACCAGCCGAATGGCTGCATCGGCAGCGCTGCAAAGCTCTAACGGCACTGCGCCCAAATGCAGGCTAAGGCCGTTTAAAGAATGGTTGATGAGCGTGAAAGCCGGCCCTTGCAGTATTTCTGGCGGTTTGAACGCTAGCGCAGTGCGCCCCCAGACCAGTTGTACCAGTTCAATGATGACGTAAGACAAACCGAATGTGATCAACAGCTCGGGCACGTGGCCAAATTTGTGTACCTTGCGCAGGCACAAACGCTCAAACAATGCGCCGAGCGCCCCGACAACGATGGGCGCTATCACCAGGGCAGGCCAAAACCCAACGAAGCGGGCTACGCTGTACCCCACATAAGCCCCAAGCATGTAAAAAGAAGCGTGCGCAAAGTTAAGCACACCCATCATGCTGAAAATCAGCGTCAGGCCCGAGCTCAACATGAAAAGTAACAAGCCATAGCTCAGACCGTTGAGCATGGAAATGATGAAAAACTCCATCGAAGGTGACCTTCCCTATTGGTGACTGCGCAAGCAATAAAAAAGCCCGATACGGCAAACCGGCTCGGGCTCTAGGGCTGCGTTGTTGATTACGGGCGCTTCATTTGGCAGCTGGTCGGCGTGCTGGAGATATAGTTTGGATACTCCTTCACCAGGGCCAGCGTCATGCCGGTATTTTCAGGGCTGTAGGGGAACTTGGCATCGGCTTTTTGCCACACCGACATATACAGCGGCTGCTGCAATTGGTGATCGGATTTGCGCATCTCGATCTCGCCGTTAAAGCTCTTAACCTTGAGGCCTGCCATTGCTGCGGCAACCTTGACCGGATCGGTCGATTTAGCCTTGGCCATCGCGGCGCCTAGCGTTTCGAAAACATGCACAAATTGCACGCTCAGAAGGTCGTCTTTGTACTTGACTTTGAAGTCAGCCATCATCTTTGCCATGGGGCCTGGAATGTTGTAGTGTCCGACAGCTACTTGGTACACCCGTCCCGCACCGTTGCTACCCAACGCGGTTGGCGTGCCGGTTGCGGCTGCGTAATAGGTGAAAAATTTACCCGTATAACCACCTTCTTGCGCCGCCTTAACGAGCAGCGACAAATCAGAACTCCAGTTGCCGGTGATCACCGTATCAGCGCCCGAGGCCTTGATCTTGGCGATGTAGGGGGCGAAATCACGCGTTTGTGCGAGTGGGTGCAAGTCTTCACCGACGAACTGGATGTCAGGGCGTTTACGCGCCAGCGTTTCCTTGGCGTACTTGACAACCTGGTGGCCGTGGGAGTAGTTCTGGTTCAGGAGATAGACCTTTTTAATGTCCTTCTGGTCAACCATGAAGCTGGACATGGCTTCCATTTTCATCGACGTATCGGCATCAAACCTAAAGTGCCAGTAGCTGCATTTGCTATTCGTCAGGTCAGGGTCAACCGCCGAGTCATTGATGTAGATAACCTCTTTACCCGGGTTGCGTTCGTTGTGCTTGCTGACGGCATCCGACAACGCCAGAGCGACGGAGGAGCCGTTACCCTGAATGATGTAGCGTATGCCCTGGTCAATCGCCGCCTTGAGCGCATTCAGACTTTCTGTTGGACTGAGCTTGTTGTCAATGAATGACATCTCAAACTTCACACCGGCAGGATTGCCTGCACCGCTGTATTTGTCGGCAAGAAACTGGTAGGTTTTTTGCTGATTGACACCCGTTGCAGCCAGCAGTCCCGTGAGGCCATCAATACGCACCATCTTGACAGTTTCACCCTTTTGGGCGATTGCCAGACTGGATGCTGCCAGCACGACGCAGGCAGCTATGGTTTTCATAGCAAATTTCATCATTGTCTCCTTTGGTTTTTACGAATACTCAGAGCGTACAAGTTTTGACTGCACTTGGTGCCTAGGGATTGCCCCTAGTGCAGTGTTCAGGCGGGCAGTTTGTAGTCTTTCAACAGCTCGCGTAGCTTGGTCTTCAATATCTTTCCAGTGGCCCCCAAGGGAATAGCCTCTACAAACACGACATCGTCCGGTATCTGCCACTTGGCCGTCTTACCTTCATAAAACTGGATGAGTTCGTCGCGCGATACCTCCATGCCCGGTTTTTTGACTACTGCAATGATGGGCCGCTCGTCCCACTTCGGATGCTTCACGCCGATGCAGGCCGCCATCGCCACGGCCGGATGCGCCACGGCGATGTTTTCGATGTCGATGGAGCTGATCCACTCGCCACCGGACTTGATCACGTCCTTGCTGCGATCGGTTATTTGCATGTAGCCGTCGGCATCAATCGTGCCAACGTCGCCAGTCGGGAACCAGCCGTCAACCAGCGGATTGCCGCCCTCCCCCTTGAAATATTCGCCAATAATCCACGGGCCTTTGACGTAAAGGTCACCAAAGGTCTTGCCGTCCCAGGGGAGTTCCTTGCCCTCGGCATCGACAATTTTCATGTCGACACCGTAAATGGCCCGGCCCTGACTGGCCTGCACGGCGTGGCGCTCTTGTCTTGACCCCTGAAGATGCTTGGCCTTGAAGCTGCTGACTGTGCCCAGCGGACTCATTTCGGTCATGCCCCAGCCCTGCAGTACCTGTACCCCGTAGGTCTCGTCAAAGTGGCGCACCATCGCAAGGGGCACCGCCGCGCCACCAATCACGGTGCGTTTCATGGTCGAGAATTTCAGGCCATGGGTATCCATATGGGCCAGCAGGCCTTGCCAGATGGTTGGCACGCCAGCGGCCATCGTCACGCGCTCACTTTCGAAAAGATCGTGCAAAGATTTTCCATCCAGCGCCGGGCCGGGAAACACCAGCTTGGCACCCGTCAGCGCAGCAGAATACGGAATACCCCAGGCATTGACGTGGAACATCGGAACCACCGGCAAGATGACATCACGTGCCGAAATGCCCATCACGTCAGGCAGGGCTGCGGCATAGGCGTGAAGCATGGTGGAGCGATGGCTGTACAAGGTCGCTTTGGGGTTGCCGGTGGTGCCGCTGGTGTAGCACATGCTTGACGCGGTGTTCTCGTCAAACGACGGCCACGCGTAGTGGCTGGACTGCGCGCCGATCCAGTCTTCATAACTCACCAGGCCGGGAATTCCGCTGTCCGCGGGCAGCTTGTCCGCATCGCACAGCGCGACAAAGTGCTTGATGGTGGTGCAACGGCCATGGACGGCCTTGACGATGGGCAGAAAGCTCAGGTCAAAACACAGCACCGAGTCTTCTGCGTGGTTGGCGATCCATGCAATCTGATCCAGGTGCAGGCGCGGGTTGAGCGTGTGCAGCACGCGCCCCGAACCGCTCACACCAAAATACAGCTCCAGATGGCGGTAACCGTTCCACGCGAGCGTCGCCACCCGGTCGCTGAACCCGAGCTTCAAACCGTCCAGGGCATTGGCGACCTGTCGCGCGCGAAGGCCGACCTCCTTGTAGGTATAGCGATGGATATCCCCCTCCACCCGACGCGACACGACCTCGCCTTCGCCATGGTGGCGCTCGGCAAACTCGATCAGGGAGGATATTAATAGTTGTTGTTTTTGCATCAAGCCGAGCATGAAAAACTCCTGAAAAATGGCAAGTTCGAAGCCGCATGATACTGCGGTTTTTGGGTGAAAAAAGTGGCTTCCCGGTACAACCTGGACGGCAACTTGAGCGGCCGCCGCCAGGATAACCCTGCGGGCTCTGTGCAAGCCCGCACTGCGAGACAATTCGGTCATGACCACGACCACCAAGAACTCCAGCACGCTCGACGTGGGATTGAACTGGAACAACCGCTTCGCATCGTTGGGGACAAATTTTTTCACGCGCTTGCAACCCCAAGCACTGCCCGAGCCTTATTGGGTCAGTCGTAATCAGGCCGTTGCGCGCGAGCTGGGTCTTGAGCAACACTGGTTTGAGTCACAGGCGGCACTTGAGGCGTTACAGGCTTTTAGCGGCAACAGCGTGTTGCCGGGGTCTGATCCGCTGGCCAGCGTTTACAGCGGCCACCAGTTTGGTCAATGGGCCGGGCAGCTTGGGGACGGCAGGGCTATCTTGCTGGGGAGCTTGAAACCACGGCTGGCGGGCTTGAACTCCAGCTCAAGGGGGCAGGCCGCACGCCCTACTCGCGCGGTGGCGATGGCCGCGCCGTGCTGCGCAGCTCGATCCGTGAATATTTGTGCTCTGAAGCCATGCACGGTCTGGGCATTCCGACAACCCGTGCGCTGTGCGTGACGGGCTCTAGTGCGGAAGTCCACCGCGAAGAAATTGAAACGGCAGCCGTCGTCACCCGTTGCGCACCCAGCTTTATAAGATTTGGCCACTTTGAGCACTTCAGCTACAACCAACAGCATACCGAACTCAAAGCGCTGGCTGACTACGTCATAGAGCGTTTTTACCCCGCCTGCCGCGATGCCTACCAGCCCTATGCGGCGCTGTTGCAGGCCGTCAGCGAGCGCACGGCGCATCTTATGGCGGCCTGGCAGTCGGTGGGCTTTTGTCATGGTGTGATGAACACCGACAACATGAGCATTCTGGGCTTGACCATTGATTACGGCCCTTTCCAGTTCCTTGATGCGTTTGATCCCGGCCACATCTGCAACCATTCGGATACGCAAGGCCGCTACGCCTACAACAAGCAGCCCAACATCGCCTACTGGAACCTGTTTTGCCTGGGTCAGGCGCTGCTGCCGCTGATCAAGGCGCAGGACCAGGCGCTGACCGCGCTGGAATCCTACAAAACCGTTTTCCCCGAGGCTTTGCAGGCCCGTATGCGCCTCAAGCTTGGGCTGCCCGATCTTCAGTCTGACGACGTGGGACTAATCGAAAGCGCCTTCAAGCTGCTGGCCAGCAACAAGGTTGACTACACCATTTTCTGGCGGCGGCTGTGTGCCTTTACGCCCCCAAGCGGGCATGAGCCGGTTCGTGACCTGTTCTTTGAGCGTCAGTCCTTCAATCCCTGGGCGCTACAATATTTAGAGCGTGTCAGGCACGTAAATAAAGAACTACGGGCTGATTTGATGCTCAAAAACAACCCAAAATTCGTGCTTCGCAACCATTTAGGCGAAGAAGCCATACGCGCTGCGAAGCTAAAAGACTTCTCGAAAGTCAATACCTTGTTGAATTTACTGCAAGCCCCATTTGATGAACATCCAGGCCATGACAGCGATGCCGGTTTCCCGCCTGATTGGGCTGCTGGCATAGAAATCAGTTGCAGCTCGTAACGAACACCTCAAAGAGTAAAGTCATGACCGCGAAAATTCAGAAAACCGACGCCGAGTGGAAGGCCTTACTCGCTGAAAAGGGGGCTGAACCTGGCGCTTTTCAGGTCACGCGCCAGGCGGCCACAGAGCGCCCCTACACCGGCAAATACGAGGTTGTGTGGGCTGCTGGCAGCTATCACTGCATTTGCTGTGGGGCCAAGCTGTTTGACTCCTCCACCAAGTTCGATGCTGGTTGCGGCTGGCCCAGCTTTTCTAAAGAGGCCGTGCCCGGTGCGATTGAAGAGCACGCCGACCACCAGTTCGGCAGGACGCGGACGGAGACCGTATGCGCAAGCTGTGGTGCCCATTTGGGCCATGTGTTCCCCGATGGCCCAACTGATACTGGTTTGCGCTATTGCATGAATTCGGCCTCGTTACACTTCACCCCGACATGAAAATACTGATCGACTTTTTCCCCATCCTGCTTTTTTTTGGTGCGTACAAGTTTTACGACATTTATGTCGGCACCGGCGTGCTGATGGCCGCCACGCTGGTTCAGATGGGTCTGATTTACGCAATGGACCGCAAATTGCAGGTCATGCACAAGATCACGCTGGCCCTGATTCTGATTTTTGGCAGCCTGACCCTGGTACTGCAGGACGAGCGCTTCATCAAATGGAAACCGACGCTGCTGTACGCCGCCATGGCAATCGGCCTGGCGTTGGCGATTTGGGTCATGCGCAAGAATTTTCTCAAGCTGCTGCTGGGTAGCCAGATGGAACTGCCTGATCCGGTCTGGAAACGCCTCAACGTGGTGTGGGTGGGGTACTGCGCTTTCATGTCGCTCCTCAACGCCTACGTGGTCGCCTACTACAGCACGGAATTCTGGGTCAACTTCAAACTCTGGGGCTATGCCTTCCCGCTGGTTTTCATCATTGGCCAGGGTTTTTACATTGCACCTTACCTTAAATTCGACGAACCCAAGGCCCAGGATCCCACCACATGAACACCGCAGCACCCTGTCAACCGTCATCGGCTTGTGTATGATGCACTGCAAAATTTCATTACCCAGGGCTTGCACGTGCTGGCCATTGAAATTATCGAAACACCCCTCGTCGACAAACATTTATAGCAACAGGAAACATATGAAAAAGCAGGTTTTATTGGCAACCGCCATTGCCACTGTGATGGCCTTTGGCGCTCAAGGTGCCATCGCCCAAAACGTCGCGATTGTTAACGGCAAGGCCGTTCCCAAGACCCGTCTGGACGCGCTGGCCCAGCAAGTGGTCAAGTCGGGGCAAGCATTGACACCCGAGCTACAGGATCAGCTTCGCAAAGAAGTCATTGCACGCGAAATCTTCATGCAGGAAGCTGAAAAGCAGGGCTTGTCCGGCAGCGACGAGTTCCGGGCGCAAATGGAACTGGCACGCCAGACCCTATTGATTCGTGCATTGTTCTCGGATTACCAGAAGAAAAACCCGGTGACTGATGCAGAACTGAAAGCCGAATACGACAAGTTTGTAGCGACCAATGGCGGCAAGGAATACAAGGCGCGGCATATTTTGGTTGAAAAAGAGCTAGACGCAAAAGCCATCATTGCGAGTCTGAAAAAAGGCGCAAAGTTTGAAGACATCGCCAAAAAACAATCCAAAGACCCTGGCTCTGGCGCCAATGGTGGCAACCTCGACTGGGCTAACCCCAGCAGCTATGTAGCGGAATTCGCCGCAGCCATGCTGAAACTGAACAAGGGCCAGACGACCGAAGTTCCGGCCAAGACCCAGTTTGGCTACCACGTCATTCGCGTTGACGACATTCGTACCGCACAATTGCCACCGTTTGCAGAACTCAAGCCGCAGATTTCGCAGCAGATGCAGCAGCAAAAACTCGATGCTTTCCAGCAAGGTCTGACGGAAAAAGCCAAGGTGGAATAAGCCGCACGTGCAAGGTGCCACCAAAAAACGGAAACCGGGGGCACTGGACCGAAGGGGTGGTGTTGTCTGGTTTTATCGCGTCGGCAACCCGCAAGGGGAGGACTGGCGTGGATAAAACAAAGCCGTTTTGTAGGAACAACGGCTAGACAATAGGAGCCGTATGAATCGAGAGATTCACGTACGGTTCTGGGAGCGCGCGGGGGACCGCAGAAGCGGCTGGATATCTCGAAGAATTCTGTATGCATGTGGCCTTCAAGGTGCAATGCCCTTCACAGCCCAGGCAATCGCCGCATACGACCGCGGACCATCCGCTTCCCCATCGACGTACGCGAGCCTTACCGCATCACGAAGTCTGGTTCGCTCGGAATCGCTGAGAGTGGCTACATATTCGGCGTTTGGTCCGTCCTTGCCCACGTAGGGGGCCCAATAGTCATCGAATGATGCGAACTCCATTCGGATACTCAATGCCGTCTCGACCACCTCGCTGAAGCCCGCAGCCAGCCAGGCGTTCGCCAGTTCTCCCGGTCGGGTCATTGGGCGGGTGTAGTTGCGCGCCCGGCGTTCACTGGCCTTGGGATCTAACGCCGCTGCTGTATCGAAGAAAATCCGGTTGGCGACGAAGCCGCCGCGCGTGTCCCATACGGTCGCACCGACCACGGCGCCCGGTCGGGCGACGCGCCGCATCTCGGCAATGGCCTGATCCGCTCTTGGAACGAAGTGCAGTACGAGCAGCGAAAGGACGCGGTCGAAGCTGTGATCTGGAAATGCCATCGCGCAGGAATCTCCAACCTGAAACACGATCCTGGGTTCGTTGTTGAGGCGCGTGGCATGCTCAATGTAGGCGGGCGCGAAATCAATTCCGTGCAGTTCCTTTACTTGGCACTTCTCCGTCAGGGCGAATGCGAGGCTGCCGGTGCCGCATCCCACATCGAGAATGCATTCGCCATCCGCAGTGCCGACGAAATCAAGAAACGGCACCGCAAGACGCCGACTCCAGCGTCCCATCAGCTGCTCGTATCCATCGCCGCTAGATGCCATGAATGTCGAAGAAACTGTCATCGGTCATCTCCCGCTTGTTATTGTGACGCCCAACGTTCAAATTGAGGGGCAGCCCGCTTCTGGGCTGTCCCTCTCGAATGCAGGGTTGGCGTCATTCGCATCGAGCCTTCACTTAGCGCCCCTGATGGTCCTCGGCTGAGCGGTGCTCGCCTCGAGGAGCTTCACCAGATTGCTCGCCGCCGCGGCCCCGAAGCGCTTGATGCGTTCACGAGCATCCATGACGTTCGAGGCATCGCTGTAGAGCCCGATCCCGCCGAGCGGATTGAGCCGTGTGTCCTTCGCCCAGCTTGCGAGCGCCGGGTGGGCAGCCAGTGCCCGTTCGTTCGCGAGCATCGCCAGGAACGCGGACAGGTAGTCCGTGTTCGCGTCCCAGTAAGCGATGGGCGGACAGAGGCGGTTCTTCTCCTCGTCGCTCTCTACGGTGGCCTCGACCAGGCCCAGCATGGCAAATTGGTAGCACGCAAATCCATAGCGGAAAGGCTGGACGGTCACCCGTCCGGGCTCGAAGATCGGGCGAAGAGGAGGTCGCGCCAGCCCTTTCGACGCGCAGTGGACGTGCACCGTCCCCTCGCTCGTCGGCACGCGGCCCTCGTCCAGGACGATCTCGTCGCGCTCAATCCTCCGCACGTGACCGAGGCGGACGACGTCCTCGATCCGGCGGAGAAGCCCCAGCTCGGCCTCGCTGATCATCGCGCCGCGGAACATGGTCGGAGCGACGCTGGGATCGATGCGAAGAAAGAACTCCTCCGTTTCGAGGCGCGCAAAGAGATCCTGGATCGAAGTCGCCTGTGCCATGGCCTCGAGCTGGATCGCCATGCCGCGATAGAAGTCCGGAAGCAGCGCGTGCGGCTGGCTGAACCGGCGGTTCAGCCACCATGCCTCGCGCGGCTTGATCCACTGGATCACGGAAGCGGGGACGCCTTGTTCCAGCAGCCATACGCAGGCGTCCAAGGCTGTTTTGCCCGCGCCGATGATGACGAAGCGCTCGGGGCGCTCTGAAATGCGCGCGATCTCGCCTGCGGGCACGCAGCGAACGCCGTCGGCCACTTCGAACGGAGGCGCACTGGTCGCGGGAATGGCGCCTTCGAGATACGTGGTGTCGACGACCTTGCGCCGCACGTGCACCTTCCACGACTCCTGCGCTAGCCGGGAGACAAAGCGGCCGTCGCCCACGTAGTTGCAGCTGGGGAAGTACCTGACACGGCCACCGGGCAGAAAGTGGCGCTGCATCACGTGCGCGTAATAGGCTCGGATCTCGTCCGCGCCGGCGAGCTCGTAGTAGCCGGCATTCGTCCCGGCCACATCGAGGGCGTCCTGCCCAAGCGGCAACGAGCTGACTCCATAGAAGGCGGAAGGCTGATGGAGACGGACGAAGGGATACGCGTCTATCCAGTGTCCGCCGGGGGCGTGGCGGCGATCGACTATCGTGACCGTCGCGTCGGAATGCGCGAGCAGCGCGTCGGTAAACGCCATCCCGGCGGCCCCGGCACCGACCACGAGATAGTCCGTTTCGAGTTCTTCGTCCACCACTTTGCTCATGCCTGCGCGGACATTAGCAGCACCGCTGCACCGTCATAGCCGGGAAGATGAGTACAGCTTTGTTCTCGAGGGCCGAGTGGGGGCTTTCTTTGAGGGCGAGGAGGTGTTTGCCGGCGTCGGCCAACTAATCTTCAAGCCCCGAGGAGAGTGGCATACGTTCTGGAACGCGGGCGACGTGCCAGCCAGAATTCTGGAGATCATCTCTCCTGGCGGTTTCGATGAGTCTTTTCGCGAGATGCATGCACTTGGGGGCGCGCTCGATCCGACTGCGATGGCGGCGATAGCCGCACGATACGGCGTGGAGGTAGATTTCGAACGGACAGCACCGATCATCGAGCGCCACGGGCTGGCATTCTAGCGCAGGGCATGGTGGCATTCAGCTCCGATCAGTTGAAGCTGCATAATCGGGTAGCCAGAGGCTTCTAACCTCCGGCCCCCACACCACCCACCATGCGGGTCCGCAGTGGGCGGTTCAACAAGCTGGCTTGCACGACGAAGCTTTCTTTGGCGTGTAGCCCTGGGCCTTGCACCACAGATCCTTCACGCTCAGTAGTCCCTGCGCTGCCAACCATGTGTTGTTCAGCGCCTGTTGTGTCACCGGGGTTCGCGCCATATGCCAGTAGCTCTTGCTACTCACACCATGCTGGATCGCTGACTTCAGGCTCACTCCCAAAGCCAACAGGTTCTTGATCTTCTTGCGCGGCCAGCGCCACCTTTTCCAGTAGCACATGCGGATTCGCCTTCTGATCCACTCGTCCAGCTCGGGAACAGGTCGGTAGTATTGGCTGATGCCAAAGTAGCCCACCCATCCCCTCAGGTACTGCCC
>JBCKNC010000003.1:0-62463 GCA_038902915.1 Polaromonas sp. | reverse complement strand
AAAATTGTCTTGACTCGGGGGTCCACTTTAGTTCTCAAGCAAGGCGGACAATGCCGCGTGTCAGAACCGCCCAACCAGCTTAGAACAAGCCAACCACCTTGCCGTTTTCGTCCACATCGATCTTTTCCGCCGACGGGACTTTCGGCAGGCCAGGCATGGTCATCACGTCCCCACATACCATCACGATGAATTCCGCGCCGGCCGCAAGCCGCACTTCGCGGATATTGATCTCATGATTCGACGGCGCGCCGCGCAACTGCGGGTCCGTGGAGAAGGAATACTGGGTCTTGGCCACGCACACCGGATAGCTTCCGTAGCCATCCTCCTGCAGTTTCTTGATCTGTCCGCGGATCTTGCTGTCGGCAGTCACTTTGCTGGCGCCGTAGATCTTGGTGGCAATCGCCGTGACCTTGTCCCACAAGGTGTCCGATTCTTCATAGACGAACTTGAAGCTGGTCGGCACCTTGTCGATCATGTCCACCACCGTGCGCGCCAGCTCCTCGGCTCCCTTGCCGCCTTCGGCCCAATGCCGGCAGACGATTACCGGTGCTTCGTGGTGCGCCATATTTCTCTGCAGCAGTTCAATTTCCGCTGCGGTGTCGAAGGTGAAATGGTTGATCGCCACCACGCAAGGCAGACCGTAGTGGGTATTAACATTGTTGACGTGCCGCTCCAGGTTGGTGATACCTTTACCCAGGGCGTCCAGGTTTTCCTGGTTGAGTTCCTTCAAGTCCACGCCGCCATGGAATTTCAGCGCCCGTATGGTGGCCACGATGACCACCACGCTTGGCCGCAGGCCGGACTTGCGGCACTTGATATCGATGAACTTCTCCGCGCCGAGATCGGCGCCGAACCCGGCCTCCGTCACGACGTAGTCGGCGAGCTTCAGCCCGAGCTTGGTGGCGATTACGGAATTGCAGCCATGGGCGATATTGGCAAAGGGTCCGCCGTGGAGTATCGCCGGGTTGTTTTCCAGCGTCTGCACTAGGTTGGGCTTGAGGGCGTCCTTGAGTAGCACGGTCATGGCGCCGTGGGCTTTCAGGTCGCGCGCGGTGACGGGTTTCAGGTCCTTGGTATACCCGACGACAATGTTGCCGAGCCGTTCTCTCAGGTCTTTCAACGTGGTCGCGAGGCAGAAGATCGCCATGACTTCAGAAGCCACAACAATGTCGAAGCCGTCCTGGCGCGGGTAACCGTTGGCCGGACCGCCAAGAGAGCAGGTGATGTTGCGCAGGGCACGGTCGTTCATGTCCACCACGCGCTTCCAGGTGATGCGGCGCACATCGATGTTCAGTTCGTTGCCGTGGTGGACGTGGTTGTCCAGCATTGCGGCCAGAAGGTTGTTGGCCAGGGCGATGGCGGAAAAGTCGCCGGTAAAGTGGAGATTGATGTCTTCCATGGGCACGACTTGCGCGTAGCCGCCGCCGGCGGCACCGCCCTTCATGCCGAATACCGGGCCGAGCGACGGCTCGCGCAGGCAGATGACCGCCTTCTTGCCGATGCGGTTAAGGGCGTCTCCCAAGCCGACGGTCGTCGTGGTCTTGCCTTCGCCGGCCGGTGTTGGGCTGATGGCCGTGACGAGAATCAGTTTTCCATCAGGGCGGTCTTTCAGACTATTCACATAGTCGAGCGAAATCTTTGCCTTGAAGTGGCCATAGGGTTCGAGGTGTTCGTCACTGATGCCGAGTTTTTCTTTTGCGATTTTGGTAACACGCTGCAGCGTAGCCTGCTGGGCGATTTCGATATCGGATGCCATATCTTTACTCTTCTCTCGGGATATTGTTCGGGTGGGTTCAGGGGCCACTTTATACTACGGCCACGGATCAGCAGATTCCGAACGCCACGTCCGCGGCAAAAAACTAAACGAAATTGGAAGAAATACCGTGTTTGACTCTAAACAACTTATCGCTGATGCTGACTCGGAGCTTTGGACTGCCATGCAGCAGGAGCTGCAGCGCCAGGAAGATCACCTCGAACTGATAGCCTCGGAAAATTATGTCAGCCCGGCCGTACTACAGGCGCAGGGTTCGGTGTTGACCAACAAGTACGCCGAGGGTTATCCCGGCAAACGCTACTACGGCGGCTGTGAGTTCGTTGACATTGCCGAGCAACTGGCCATTGATCGTGCCAAGGCCTTATTCGGCGCGGAATACGCCAATGTTCAGCCCCATTCCGGCTCGCAGGCCAACGCTGCGGTGTATCTCGCCATGCTGAAGCCGGGCGACACCATTCTGGGCATGTCGCTGGCCCATGGCGGCCACCTGACCCACGGTGCGAAGGTCAATTTCAGCGGCAAGCTGTTCAACGCAGTCAGCTATGGTCTCGATCCCAAAACGGAGGTCATCGATTACGACCAGGTCGAACGGCTCGCCAAGGAACACAAGCCAAAAATGATCGTGGCGGGTGCCTCGGCCTATTCGCTGGTGATCGACTGGAAGCGATTTCGCGATATTGCCGACAGCGTCGGCGCCTACCTCTTCGTCGACATGGCCCATTACGCCGGACTCATCGCAGCTGGTGAATACCCGAGCCCCGTCGGCATCGCCCACTTCACGACATTGACCACGCACAAGACCCTGCGCGGACCGCGCGGCGGTCTCATCCTGACCAGTGACGAAGATCACGCCAAGAAGATCAACTCCATGATCTTCCCTGGCATCCAGGGCGGGCCGTTGATGCACGTCATCGCCGCGAAGGCGGTCGCCTTCCGCGAGGCCTTGCGACCGGAATTCAAAACCTATCAGAAGCAGGTCAAGGCCAACGCCCAGACCATGGCGACGACGCTAACCAAGCGCGGACTGCGCATTGTCTCGGGTCGCACGGAAAGCCACCTGTTTCTACTTGATCTACAGGCTAAGAAGATTACCGGCAAGGATGCCGAGGCCGCTCTTGGCAAGGCCCACATTACGGTCAACAAGAACGCGATTCCAAACGACCCCGAAAAGCCTTTTGTCACCAGCGGCATCCGCATTGGGACGCCGGCGATGACTACCCGCGGTTTCGCTGAGGCGGAAGCAGAGCAGGTTGCCAACCTGATTGCCGACGTACTTGACGCACCACAGGACGACCAATTAATTGTTCGCGTCGCTGCGGAAATCAGCGCCATATGCAAACGGCTGCCGGTTTATAGCAGGTAATTAACGTTTGGCGATCCGCCATGTCGCTTTGCAAGCACGGTTACTAGGCACAGTCCAGCGTTACCGAGCGCTGGCCGCTGGCTTGGTCTTCAATGAAATCGGCGAGATGCTCACGCCAGCAGCATCGGCACCCAGTAGTTTTTCAAGCTACATGCAATCCGCCCACTTAATTTAGATTTTAGGAGAAATAGCTATGGCAGGTCGTAATTTTCTGTTTGTTCCGGGGCCTACAAACGTGCCCGATCGCGTCCAGCGCGCCATGGTCGTGGCCATGGAGGACCACCGCTCTTCCAAGTTTCCAGACCTCACGCGCGGATGCCTGGCCGAACTCAAGAAGGTATTCAAGACCGAAACCGGGACGCCGGTCATCTTTCCGTCCTCCGGCACTGGCGGCTGGGAGGCGGCCCTGACCAACTGCCTGTCCCCCGGCGACAAAGTACTGGCCTCGCGTTTCGGTCAGTTCAGCCACTTGTGGATCGACATGGTTACCCGGCTCGGTTTCCAGGTGGAAGTGGTGGATTGCGAATGGGGTGAGGGTGTTCCGGTCGAGCGCTTCCTCGACATTCTTGCGGCCGACAAGGAGCACAAAATCAAGGCCGTGCTGGCAACCCACAACGAAACCGCCACTGGCGTGGTGAGTGACATTGCCGCGACGCGGCGCGCCATAGATGCGGCCAAGCACCCGGCGCTACTGTTTGTCGATGCCGTCAGTTCGCTCGGCAGCATCGATTTCCGCATGGACGAGTGGGGCGTGGACATTTGCATCAGCGGCTCACAGAAGGGTCTGATGCTGCCGGCCGGCCTCGCCATCGTCTGCGTCAGCGAAAAGGCCCTCGCCGCGCGCGAGAAGTCGACGCAGCCGCGCTGCTACTTCGATTTCGGCGACATGATCCGCGCCAACGGCACCGGCTACTTCCCCTATACGCCGTCTCTGCCGCTGCTTTACGGCCTGCGGGAATCGCTGAGCATGATTATGGAAGAAGGGCTGGAGAACATCTTTGACCGCCACCACTACCTCGCCTCGGGCGTTCGCGCGGCGATCCAAGGCTGGAAGCTCGAGCTCTGCGCCAAGGCGCCTAAGTGGTATTCGGACACCGTCTCCGCGATTGTCGTGCCAGAAGGAATCAACGGCGCGCACGTCATCGACGTCGCCTTCCGGCGCTACAACCTGGCGCTGGGCGGTGGTCTGTCGAAACTGGCAGGCAAAGTCTTCCGCATCGGCCACCTGGGCGACCTGAACGAACTCATGCTGATGGGCGCGTTGGCCGGCGTGGAAATGGCGATGCAGGATGTGGGCATCAAGATCGAGCCGGGCAGCGGTATCGCGGCGGCCGAGAACTACTGGCGCAATAACGACGTCACTCCCAAGAAGCGCGTCGCCCACAGTGAAGTGGTCTACGCCTCCCATTCGACTGGATCGAGCGAAGGAGAGTAAGCATGAATCACCGCGTCGTTTTCCTGGATCGCGCCTCGTTGAAGGCGAAGGTCCGCAAGCCGGCGCAGGCCGAACGCTATGTCGAGCACGAGAAGACCTCGGCGGACGAGCTCGTCGCCAAGCTGCAGGGCGCGACGGTGGCGATCACCAACAAGGTGCCGCTGCGCGGCGACACCTTGAAGCAGTTGCCGCAGTTGAAGATGATCGCCGTGGCGGCCACCGGCTACGACGTGATCGACGTGCCCTATTGCAAGGAGCACGGCATCGCGGTCGCGAACATCCGCAACTACGCGGTGCACACGGTGCCCGAGCATGCCTTCGCGCTGATCCTGGCGCTGCGCCGCAACCTGCTGGCCTATCGGCAGGACGTGGAAGCCGGCGTGTGGCAGAAGTCGGACCAGTTCTGTTTCTTCAGCCACGACATCGGCGACCTGCACGGCGCCACGCTGGGGATCATCGGCGAGGGCGCGATCGGCCAGGGCACCGCGACGCTGGCGCGTGCCTTCGGCATGAAGGTGATCTTCGCCGACCACGAGCCACCGAAGATGCCGGGCGTCGAGTTCACGCCCTTCGAGCAGGTGTTGGCCGAGAGCGACGTGATCTCGCTGCACTGCCCGCTGACGCCGGGCACGCGCAACCTGATCGGCCTCGAGCAGATGCGCAAGATGAAGCGCAACGCGCTGCTGATCAACACCTCGCGCGGCGGTCTGGTCGATGAGGCGGCGCTGATCCAGGCGCTCGATCAAGGCCTGATTGCCGGTGCCGGCTTCGACGTGCTGACCACCGAGCCGCCGAAGAACGGCCACCCGCTGCTCGACGTGCGGCGGACCAATTTCATCCTCACGCCGCACGTGGCGTGGGCCTCGGACGGCGCGATGCAGTTCCTCGCCGACCAACTGATCGACAACATCGACGCCTGGGCAGCGGGCAAGCCGCAGCACCTGGTGACTTGACCGAAAGGCGACTCCCAGCGGTTCTCTGAACACGGGCTTCTTGGCCCAGCCCGTGCCAGCGGTGGCAATGGATTCCGACGAAGCTGACCCTTGCGCAGTTTGATCAATGCCAGCATTTCGATCAACACCTCTAGGTGCTTGCGCAGCGGCCGGCCCAGGGTGCCGCCGGCAATCCCCCATGACCCCTGTGTTTATCCCGCGGCGTTAGACTTGGCAGTAATTCCGGCAGCGGGGCTGGACAGCGGGGCTGTTTTAGCAAACCCACCCGGCCTGCCCCCACAGACTCACCCGGAGACTTTCCCCCATGGCTGTAGAACAACAGGCGCTTTTGACCGCCTTGCAAGGCGTGCTCGATCCCAACACCGGCAAGGATTTTGTCAGCACCAAGGCGCTTAAAAACCTGCAAGTCAACGACGACGACGTGTCCTTCGACGTGGAACTGGGCTACCCGGCCAAAAGCCAGCTTGCCGGCATCCGCAAGCTGCTGATCGCGGCGGCCAAGGGTGTGGCCGGTGTGAACAACGTTTCGGTCAACGTCGGCTTCAAGATCGCCAGCCACAGCGTGCAGCGCGGCGTGCAGCTGCTGCCCAACGTCAAGAACATCGTGGCGGTGGCCTCCGGCAAGGGCGGCGTGGGCAAAAGCACCACCGCCGTCAACCTGGCGCTGGCGCTGGCCGCCGAAGGTGCTAGCGTCGGCCTGCTGGATGCCGACATTTACGGCCCCAGTCAGCCGATGATGATGGGTATCGAGGGCCGGCCCGATAGTACGGACGGCAAAAACATGGAGCCGATGGAGAACTACGGCATTCAGGTCATGTCCATCGGTTTTCTGGTGGCGCAGGACGAGGCCATGATCTGGCGCGGCCCGATGGCGACACAGGCGCTGGAACAACTGCTGCGCCAGACCAACTGGAAAGCCCTGGACTACCTGATCGTCGATATGCCGCCCGGCACCGGCGACATCCAGCTCACGCTGAGCCAGCGCGTGCCCCTGACAGGCGCGGTGATCGTCACGACGCCGCAGGACATCGCGCTGCTGGATGCTAGAAAAGGCATCAAGATGTTTGAAAAAGTCGGCGTGCCGATTCTGGGCATCGTTGAAAACATGGCGGTGCATATTTGCAGCCAATGCGGTCATACCGAACATATTTTTGGCCAGGACGGCGGCAAAAAGATGGCGGCCGAGTACGGCATGAGCTATCTTGGCGCGCTGCCGCTGGACATGCAGATCCGTCTGCATGCCGACAACGGCCGGCCGACCGTTGTGGCCGACCCGGATGGCGAGGTGGCGGCGATTTACAAGGCCGTGGCGCGCCAGGTGGCGATCACCATTGCCGCCAAGGCCAAAGACTTCTCCGCCAAGTTTCCGACCATCAAGATATCCAAAGACACTTGAGCTTAAACCGGAAAAGGGACATGAAGACCACCGTACACTTCGGCCATGTCTGATTTTCTGCTGCAGTCTCCCGGCCCGGACGTCGCGATCCATCGCCCCTGCGTGGCGGTGGCGGTAGTCATGCGCCGTGAGCGCATAGTCAACGTATGGCAGCCTTGGCGCTGGGTCCTGGCCGATGTCGTGCCGAACCAGAACAGCTTTGGCGCGCAGCCGCGCTTGCTGCTCAAGGACGACCGGGAAGAACGCTGGTTGCATCCCGGCTTCAAGGTTGAGTTGTTGACCACCGATGCGGAAGGCTACTACCTCAATGTCACCACGCTGCAGCCCTGTTTCTGGGTGGTCTGGCGGATGGAAGAAGAGGCCGCGCTGGCCGACGAGCCGGTGGCCGTTCCGCAAATCGTCACGCTGAGTTACCACGACGCCGGCCGCTGGCTGGACGCGCAGGAAACCGTGGAACAGGTGGCAGCGCCGCGCGACGTGGTCGAGTGGCTACAGGTTTTTGTCGATGCCCATTACGTGCTCGAAGTCAAGCGCCGCCAACGCCCGCAAAGTTTCAAGACGCTGCAAGACAGGTTCGGTAACCCGGCGCGGGTGAGTACCGACAAAAAATTCGGCGGCGGCGGCCATGGCTGAAGAAGCCAGCGGATTTCTGGGTCGCTGGGCACGGCGCAAGACGGACGCCCTACAGGGCAAACCGCTTGACGAGCCGGCTCGCGCAACTACGCCGCCTTGGCTGGAGGATGGCGCAAGCCCCAACACGCCGCTGGTAGTCCCGGCTACAGCCGCACCGGCCGCAGCCGATGTGGCAGAGCAGCCCGAAAAAAAGCTTCTTTCGCTTGACGACGTGAAGCTGCTGACCAAAGACTCCGATTACAAACCTTTCATGGCCCGCGATGTCGGGCCTGAAGTGCGCAACGCCGCGATGAAAAAACTGTTTGCCGACCCGCACTTCAACGTGATGGACGGGCTGGACATTTACATTGACGACTATTCCAAGTTCGACCCTATCCCCGAGTCTATGCTCCGGCAGATGGTCGGCGCGAAGTTTCTCAATTTGTTCGACGACGACGATGACGCCAAAAAACAGCACGGCATGGCCGCTTTACCGCCGGAAAGTGCAAATAAGCCTATGGCTAAAACCGCGGCACAGTCCGATGACAATCGGCATCCAGCCAGCCCGCAAGCCATTCATTCCGAACAGCCCAGCCAGCCCGACTCCCTGACCGACTCCGGCGCCAGCCAGGAAAACCATGCCCAGACTGATTTGCGACTGCAACCAGACCCTGCCGCTTCAGCCCCGGACGCTGGGCGCGGCACGCAATGAAAATCTGACGCTGCATTCGACGCTGTGCCGGCGTGAAGCCGGGGCGTTCGAGCAGGTGGTTCAGTCCCGCGAGGATGCCGCGATGAACGGGCTTAACAGCCATATCGACGACTTTCCAAATCCATACCCAAGTCAATGCTCCAGTAGGTGGCGGGTGCGAAAGTGGCGTGAATCTTGCACAAGCTTTAGCATGTCTGCTCTCAATCCGCTTCGCCTGGTCGTTATTGCACCAGACTTGTCCACTGCCGATGCAGCGGATGACGCGGCCCTGGCGCAAATCGAGCGTTCCCGGCAGTTACGTATTGGCCTGCTCGAAAACGGCTACAACATCGTCGCGGTGCTGCCGGCGGACACCTTTTTGCAAGAGCGATTGGCACAGCTCCAGCCCGACATGATTATTGTGGATGCCGAAAGCGAAGCACGCGACTCGCTGGAGCATGTGGTGATGGCGACCCGCGATGAGCGGCGCCCGATTGTGCTGTTCACCAACGACGACGACACCACTCATGTCAAGGATGCGGTAGCTGCAGGTGTGTCGGCTTACATCGTGGCCGGCCTGTCTCCGGATCGCATTCGTCCCATCCTGGACGTGGCGATGGCGCGTTTTGAGCATGAACAAGGCTTGCGGCGCGAGTTGGCGAGCGTACGGACCGAGCTACAAGACCGCAAAACCATAGACCGCGCCAAAGGCCTGCTGATGCAACGCCAGGGCCTCAATGAACAGGCCGCCTACGAAAAGCTGCGCAAGGCCGCGATGGACAAAGGCCTGCGACTGGGCGAAGTAGCGCAGCGTATGTTGGACGCTGCCGACTTGCTGGGGTGAGTGTTTCCGCGCCGCAATGGTGCACCGCACAAATACGGTGCGAATTCGAAAAAAGATCCCTCCAGTTCGGGTTGTCGCCAGGCGCTACTAATTAAATAGCGGGTAAACCCTGATACCAATGACCCAGAGGCCACTCTCGCAATGACCGGAGGCTCCACGCGAAATAAAAATTCGCCTGGCACAGGTTTTGCGTAGTTCTAAGGGCTTGCTCGGCATCGCGGCAAGCAGCCCGGCTGATTCGCAACCTGAACATTACCTTTAGGAGTAAAGAAATGATTCCAATCACATGCAAGCGCACCCGGTTTTTGTTTGTTTCTGCAAGTCTTTTTCTCGCCTTCACCACGTCGAGTCACGCCGAAGACAAGTTGGCATCCGCCATGGAGATGTTCGCCGAGCATCGTTACGCTGCCGGACTCGTGCCGCTGCAAAAGGCGGCGGAGATGGGCGACCGGGATGCGCGCCGAACACTCGGTCTCATGCTTCTTTACGGCCAATCGCTCTACAACACGGAGGTACCCACGAATCGAGAGCAGGGCTTGCGGTGGCTTCGCATGGCCGCCGGCGACGGCTGCGAGATATCGAAATACATGCTGACGAAATTGAAGTCGTCGTGATTTTCTGAATCAGCTCTTAGGGAGTCTAAATTTTCAGCCTGCGCCGAATGAAAAAACCGATTGGCACAGGTCTTGCGTTGAACTGAGCACTGGGCAAACCACTTCAACGGCGAAGTGTGTTGTGCCCCAAAGAACAAAGGCGTTCGCACCCTGTAGTCAGCTTGCAAAGTTGGCCGCTTCGGTCGAACGCCTTTTTTGTTTTCGTTTTTCTTTTATTTACGGAGCTATCAACCATGACGGATATCTTGAAATCATCTTTTAGCAGGCGTACCGTTTTACAAGCCGCTGCCGTCGGTGCAATCGGCATCACGCCCGCGCTGCGCGCCGCCGTGTATGCACAGGGCTCAGACGCCCCAGAAAAGAAAGAAGTCAAGATCGGTTTTATCCCGCTGACAGACTGCGCCTCGGTCGTCATGGCCTCGGTGCTGGGTATCGACAAAAAATACGGTGTGACCATCATCCCGACCAAGGAAGCCAGTTGGGCCGGCGTGCGCGACAAGCTGGTCAACGGCGAACTCGACTTTGCCCACGTGCTGTGGGGCCTGATCTACGGCGTGCACATGGGCACGGCCGGCCCCAAGAAGGACATGGCCATCCTGATGAACCTGAATCACAACGGTCAGGCCATCACACTGAGCAAAAAACTGGCTGACCAGGGCGCAGTTGACGGCGCAAGCCTGGCGAAACTAATGGCCAAGGAAAAACGCCCCGCAGGTCAGGAATACACCTTTGCGCAAACCTTCCCGACTGGCACCCACGCCATGTGGTTGTACTACTGGATGGCGGCGCACGGCATCAACCCGCTCAAAGACGCAAAAGTCATCACCGTGCCGCCACCACAAATGGTCGCCAACATGCGCGTCGGCAACATGGACGGTTTCTGCGTCGGCGAGCCCTGGAATCACCGGGCCATCATGGACGGCATCGGCATCACCGCCGTGACGACGCAGGACATCTGGAAGGACCACCCCGAGAAGGCCCTGGGTACCACGGCCGATTTCGTCAAGAAATACCCCAACACGGCGCGCTCGGTGACAGCCGCCATCATCGAAGCCGGCAAATGGATTGACGCCAGCCTGACCAACAAAAACAAGATGGCCGAAACCCTCGCCGAAAAATCCTATGTGAACACCAGCGTCGATGTGATCAATCAGCGCATTCTGGGCCGCTACCAAAACGGCCTGGGCAAGACCTGGGACGACCCGAGCCACATGAAGTTCTTCAACGATGGCGCAGTCAACTTCCCGTATCTCTCCGACGGCATGTGGTTCATCACGCAACACAAGCGCTGGGGCCTGATCAAGGAGCACCCCGACTACCTGGCCGTAGCCAAACAGGTCAACCGCATCGACATCTACAAGCAGGCCGCGCTAGCTGCCAAGGTCAGCGTGCCGAAGGACGTGATGCGCAGCAGCAAGCTGATTGACGGCGTGGTCTGGGACGGCAAGGATCCCAAAAAGTATGCCGAGAGCTTCAAGATCCACGCTTAAACATTCACTGAATTTCCATTGAAAGAGGTGACACCATGGTCAGTGCCGTATTCCACAGCCCGCTTGAGGCCGCCGCTCCGCCGGTTCGCGGCAGCGAGAGAAGCAGAGAACCAAACGCTACATCTTTGATAGCTGATGGCACTCAGAGGGCGGTGGCTCCAGCCCGAAATGACATGAAAAATCCAGCTTCGCCTGTTACCGCTGCCGTCCCGGCTGCCCGGTCGCCGTGGGACGCTTCGTTTCTCTGGATGGGCATCCTGCCGCCCCTGCTGGGCCTGGGCCTGCTGGTGCTGGTCTGGGAGCTGGTTTCGATGGGCACCAAGGCCAGCATTCCCTCGCCCAAAGACACCTTTTTGCAAGCAGTGCAGCTTTTCAGCGACCCGTTTTACAACAAAGGGCCGAATGACCAGGGCATAGGCTGGAACGTGCTCTCTTCGCTCCAGCGCGTCGCCATGGGCTTTGGCCTGGCGGCCGTCGTCGGTATTCCGGTCGGTTTCATGATCGGCCGCTTCACGTTTTTAAGCCGCATGTTCAACCCGCTGATCAGCTTGCTGCGCCCGGTCTCGCCGCTGGCCTGGCTGCCGATTGGCCTGCTGGTGTTCAAGGGTGCCAACCCGGCCGCCATCTGGACCATCTTCATCTGCTCGATCTGGCCCATGATCATCAACACCGCCGTCGGCGTGCAGCGTGTGCCGCAGGACTACATGAACGTGGCGCGCGTGCTGAATCTGTCGGAATGGAAAATCTTCACCAGGATTCTCTTCCCCGCCGTGCTGCCCTACATGCTGACCGGCGTGCGGCTGGCCGTAGGCACCGCCTGGCTGGTGATTGTGGCCGCCGAAATGCTGACCGGCGGCGTCGGTATCGGTTTCTGGGTCTGGGACGAGTGGAACAACCTCAATGTCAAGAACATCATCATCGCGATTTTCGTCATCGGCATCGTCGGTCTGGTGCTGGAGTTCGCACTGATCAAGCTGGCTACCGCGTTTACTTTTGAAGAGGTGAAATCATGAACACATCACTCACCACTAAATACATCGAAATCCAGGGTGTCGAGCAAACCTTCAAAACCAAAAAAGGCCCGTTCTGCGCGCTGCAAAACATCAACTTGACGGTCGCCAAGGGCGAGTTTGTCGCGCTGATCGGCCACTCGGGTTGCGGCAAGTCCACGCTGCTCAACCTGCTGGCCGGTCTGACCACGCCGACCCAGGGCACGCTGCTGTGCGCCAACCGCGAAATCGCCGGGCCCGGCCCCGAGCGTGCTGTGGTGTTTCAAAACCATTCGCTGCTGCCCTGGCTCACCTGCTTTGAAAACGTGTATCTGGCGGTGGAACGCGTCTTTGCAGCCACCGAAACCAGGGCGCAACTCAAGGCCCGCACCGATGCGGCCCTCAGCATGGTCGGCTTGAGCCCTGCCGCGCAAAAACGCCCCGGCGAAATCTCGGGCGGCATGAAGCAGCGTGTCGGCATTGCCCGCGCGTTGTGCATGGAACCCAAGGTGCTGCTGCTGGACGAGCCGTTTGGCGCACTCGATGCCCTGACCCGCGCCAAGCTGCAAGACGAGTTGCTGCAGATCGTCGCCACCACGCAAAGCACGGTGGTGATGGTGACGCACGACGTTGATGAGGCGGTGCTGCTGAGTGACCGCATCGTGATGATGACCAACGGGCCATCAGCAACGATTGGCGAAATCCTGTCCATTGACCTGCCGCACCCGCGCAGCCGGGTGGCGCTGGCTGAAAGCACGCAGTACCTGGGTTACCGCAAGGCCGTGATCGACTTCCTCTACACCCGCCAGGCGCATGTTGAAAAACTCTCGGCCTGACGCACAAAGAATCGCATGGCTGCCGTATTAGCACCTTCTAACCTTAGAAGCAGCTTCGGCTTCGGGAAGTACCGGGAAATTATTTTCGCGATCGCCTTCTTCCTGATTTTTGACATGGCCGTGTTGGTGCTCAATTTCTACACCTCGTTCCAGATTTCTGAAGACGCAGTGGGCATCAACCTGTCGGGGCGGCAACGCATGTTGTCGCAGCGTACAGCCAAAGCCATCCTGGGGGCCGATTCAGCGCGCTCCAAGGCACTGCCAATTACCAAAGAGCTTGAAGAACTGCAACTGGCCGTCAATCTTTTTGATGTGACATTAAAAGGTTTTCAAACCGGGGCAACGGTACCGGGCGGTGATTTGAAGCCGGTGTTTCTCAAGGCGGCAGAAGGCGACAAGGCCGCGCAAATTCTCAAGGAAGCCAGCGAGCTGTGGGGCACTTACAAGCTCCGCCTAACACCGGTGCTGGCAGGCAACTTCAGTGATGATGAGTTCAACGCCCTGGTGGACTACGCCAAGGCTAACAACCTGAAATTATTGGGTTTGATGAACCAGCTCACCACCGCACTGGAGGCCACCGCCAACTCGCGCGCCGCAACGCTGCGCCTAGTGCAAACCGGCGGCATTGTGCTGGCCTTGCTCACCTTTGCCTTCATTTTGTTCAAGTTTCTACGTCGCCTGAACACATCCGATGCCGCCATTGAAGCGGCCACCGAAGAAACCCGGCAAATTTTGACCAGCGTACGCGAAGGCCTGTTTTTATTGACTCCGAAAAAGCAGCTTGGCTCGCAAATTTCGCTGTCCACGCACGATTTGTTCGGCAGGAAACTACTCCCAGGTCAGGATTTTTTTGAAGTGCTCGGGGCGCTGGTTTCCAGCAAAGTCCTGACCGATGGGCAGGACTACGTTGACCTGCTTTTTTCTCCGCACGTCAAGGAGCAACTGGTTCAGGGTATCAACCCGCTGTCTGAAGTGCAGGTCACGGTCAAGAACCGCCTCGGGCAGGACATCACCCGTTATCTGTCCTTTCACTTCAACCGGGTGCTTGAAGCGGGTGTCGTGCGCCACCTGCTGGTCACGCTGCAGGACATATCGCCCAGGGTCGAGCTGCAAGCCCGCCTGCAGGGTGAACGCCAGCGCTCGCAAAAAGAATTTTCGATGCTGCTCAAGGCATTTGAGACCGAGCCCAGCATGATGCGCAGCTTTGTAGAACGCTCCGAGGCATCGCTGCTTGAAATCAACGACCTGCTGCGCAGCACCTCGTCAGCCTCGTCAGAGGCGCAGGTACTCAAGGCGGTTGATGGTGTTTACCGCCGCATTCACGCCTTCAAGGGTGATGCAGCCTCACTCGGACTGGACGTGCTGGCCACACTGGCGCACCAGTTTGAAAGCGAGTTGCAAAAGCTTAAAGACGGGGGCGCAGCATCGGGTGATGCGCTGCTGGCGCTGCCACTGCCACTCGAAGATCTACTCGACAAGATCAGCACCTTCAAAATCATTGGCGCACGCAAAACGACAACCGCTGCTACGGGTGGTGCCGTTTCGGCGCAGGCTTTTCAATCCACGTTGAACAAACTCGCCAACGCTGTGGCTGTCGATGTTGGCAAGCGCGTAGTGACCAGCGTCAGCATGAACGGCATCGCAGATATAGCGTCAGACCAAGTTGACAAGATTCGCGACATTGCCATTCAACTGGTACGAAATGCCGTGGTACATGGGATTGAAACGCCACAAAGCCGCACCGCAGCAGGCAAAGCTGCCGAAGGCCAGTTGCAGGTCAACCTGACACGCGATGAAACTAACCAATGGCAGTTGAGCGTGCGCGACGACGGCGCAGGCCTGAACGCCGATCACATCAGGCGAAAACTGGTTGAGATGAACTGGTACAGCCCCGAGCAACTGGAATGCTTCAGCGAAAAGCAGGTCGTGGCGCATATCTTCAAGCCTGGCTTTTCGACGCTATCGACTACCAACAAACACGCAGGCCGTGGTGTCGGCCTGGATCTGGTACAGGCCACGGTGCAAAGCATGGGCGCACGCCTTTTGCTGGCCAGCGTGCCCGGTCAATACACCGAATTCAAAATCCGTTTCCCCGTTTAGTACATCACCATGCGCCTGTTAATCGTTGACGACTCCAATATGATCCGCACCCGCATCTCGCAGGTGGTGCAAAACGGCGGGCTCAAAGGTGTGGTGATTGCGGGGCTTGCACGCAACGGCCATGAGGCACTGCGCATCGCTAGGGAAGTGCGGCCCGATGTGGTGACCATGGACCTGACCATGCCGAAGATGGATGGCATTGAATGCATACAGGCCATGATCAAGTTCGACCCCAAAATCAACATCCTGGTGGTCAGTGCATTGAGCGACAAGTCCACCGCAATCCAGGCGCTCAAACTGGGCGCGCGCGGCTTTGTGGCTAAACCCTTTACCGACGAAGAGCTGCAAATTGCATTGCTCGAAGTCTCAGATGCACGCTGAGAAGCTGAAAACATTTATTTATGGGCAATCTCAGCGAAGACGACCTCCGGCTGTTTGTCGAATCCATCAAACGTTACCTGATGGTCACCACGCGGCAGGAGCCACAACTCACGTCGGCCTTTTTGGGTACCGGCGATGTTGAGGGTTTTGAGTTCAATGGCATCGTCACCTTCTCGGGCAGCTACAACGGCCAGGTAGCGGTTTCCATGCCCGCCAAAATGCTACGCGAGCTTTTGCTGCTGCAGCACGAGACCGATTTAAGCGACGACAACTTGCTCGACGCAGTGGGAGAAATCGCCAACACACTGGCGGGCAACGCACGCAAAACCCTGGGAGCGGAACTGCAAATCTCGGTGCCCGTCAAAATTCAGGGCGTGCATGGCATCAAAACACGGGTCAGAAAACACGCTTACGTCATCACCCTGCGCTGGGGCCATCACAGCGCCATGGTGTATGTAGACATGGATCGAAGTTTCTTTGGCAGAACTTCGAGTTAGTCTATTCACGCTCACGCGGTCGTCCACATTGCCGACAGCAACTCCGCCTGCATCAGCACGGTCTTCACCGCTTCATCCTGCAAGTCCGGCGGATAGCCATATTTGTTCAGGATGCGTTTCACCATGACGCGGATTTTGGCCCGGGCGCCTTCGCGCAGGGTCCAGTCGATGGTCACACTCTTGCGTACCTGGGTGATGAGTTCGGCGGCGATGAGCTTGAGCTTGTCGTCGCCCATTGCCTGCACGGCGGATTCGTTCGCGGCCAAGGCGTCGTAGAAGGCAATTTCGTCGTCGGTCAGGCCGAGGGCTGCGCCGCGCTTGGTGGCGGCGTCCATTTCCTTCGCGAGCTTGATCAACTCCTCGATAACCTCCATCGTCGAGATGGCGCGGTTGTGATAAGCGTTGAGGGTTTTCTTGAGCTTTTCGGAAAAAAGCTGCGACTGCACGAAGTTGCGCTTCGAGCGCACCTTGACTTCGTCCTTGAGCAGCTTTTCCAGCAACTCCGCCGCGACGTTCTTGTGCTTCAGGCCGCGCACTTCGGCAAGGAACTGGTCGGACAAGATGCTGATGTCCGGCTTGGGCAAGCCGGCGGCGGTGAAGACGTCAATGATCTGCCCGTCGGTCGTGATCGCCTGCGACACGAGCTGCCGAATCGCGGCGTCGATCTGCTCCGGTGACTTGCGGTTCTCGCCGAACTTCTTGTTCAGCGCGGCCTGAATGGCCTGGAAGAAACTCACGTCATCGCGAATCTCCGTCGCTTCATCGCTCGCGGCGCACAGGGCGAAGGCGCGGGACAGTTCCGTCACCACCTGCACGAAGCGCTTCTTGCCGTCGTCCTGCGCCAGGATGTGCTCCTGGCCGGCGGGGATGAGCGCGAGGCGTTCCACGGGTTTGCCGCTCGTCCACTTGTCCCATTTGAAGCCATGCAGCAGGTCGCAGGCGATGCCGTGCTTTTCCAGCATCACGGCGATGGCCTGCCGCATGTCGTAGGTCGGACTGCCCTGGCCGCCGCTCTCGGTGTAGATGGCGAGCGCGTGCTTCAGTTGATCGGCGAGGCCAAGATAATCCACCACCAGGCCGCCGGGCTTGTTGCGGAACACGCGGTTCACGCGGGCGATGGCCTGCATCAGCCCGTGGCCTTGCATCGGCTTGTCGGCATACATGGTGTGCAGGCAGGGCGCGTCGAAACCGGTCAGCCACATGTCGCGCACGATCACGATGCGAAACGGATCTTTAACGTCCTTGAAACGGTTCGCCAGCTTGCGGCGCTTTTCCTTGTTGCGGATGTGCGGCTGCCACTCGGGGCCGTCGTCAGCGCTGCCGGTCATCACCACTTTCGCCACGCACGCCTTGCCTTTTTCCGCTTCGGCGTCGTCATCGCGGGCAGAAGCCCAGTCGGGCCGCAGCGCAATGAGCGCTTCGTAGAGGTCCACGCAAATGCGGCGGCTCATGCAGACGATCATCGCCTTGCCGTCCATCGCCTCCACGCGCTTCTCGAAATGCGTCACCAAATCGGCAGCGATGAGCGCGATGCGTTTCGGATCACCCACCATCGCCTCCAGCGCGGCCCACTTGGTTTTCAGCTTCTCGCGGCTGGTCTGTTCTTCGCCTTCGGTAATCTCGTCGAACTCTGCGTCGATCTTCGGCAGCGCGGCGGCGTTCAGTCCGAGCTTGGCGATGCGGCTCTCGTAATAGATTGGCACGGTGGCCTTGTCGGCCACGGCGCGCTGGATGTCGTAGATGCTGATGTAGTCACCGAAGATCGCGCGCGTGTTGGCGTCGGTCTTCTCGATGGGCGTGCCGGTAAAGCCGATGAAGGAGGCATTTGGCAGTGCGTCGCGCAGGTGCCGCGCCAGGCCGTCGATCAGGTCGTATTGGCTGCGGTGCGCTTCGTCGGCGATGACGATAATGTTGCGCCGCCCGCTTAGCTCGGGCATGGTCGTGCCCTTTTCTGGGAGAAATTTCTGAATCGTGGTGAAGACCACGCCGCCGCTGGCCACGCTCAGCAGTTCGCGCAACTGCTCGCGGGTTGCGGCCTGCACCGACATCTGGCCGAGGATGTCGTGACAGCGCTGGAACTGACCGAAAAGCTGGTCGTCAAGATCGTTGCGGTCCGTCAGCAGCACCAGCGTCGGGTTCTGCATCGCGCTCTCGCGGATCACCCGCGCTGCGTAGAACAACATCGAGAAACTCTTACCGCTGCCTTGCGTGTGCCAGACCACACCGGCGCGCCGATCGCCCGGCTTGCCGCCGTGCATCCGGCCTGCCCAGTAGGCGCCCGGTGCTTCCTCGCGCGCCACGTTGCGATCTCTCATGCCGCTGGCGCGCACGGTTTCTTGCACCGCTGCGTTGACCGCGTGGAACTGATGGTAGCCCGCGATGATCTTGTGCAGCGCGCCGCTGTCCGGGTCTTCCTCGAAAACGATGAAATGATGCAGCAGGTCAAGAAAGCGCTGCCGCTCGAACACCCCGCGCAGCATCACCTCCAGCTCCAGCGCGGTCTTAGGTGCATCACGCTCGCCGTCTATCGTGCGCCAGACCTTGAACCACTCCTGGTTGGCCGTCAGCGAACCGATGCGCGCCTGCAGCCCATCGGACACCAGCAGCACCGCGTTGTAGTGCAGCAGGCTGGGAATCTCTGCCTTATAGGTTTGCAGTTGCGCGTAGGCGCTCCAGATCGTCGCATCCTCGTCCGCCGCGTTCTTCAGCTCAATCACGGCCAAAGGCAGCCCGTTGATGAAAACCACCATGTCCGGCCGCCGATTGTGTTGCCCCTCGATCACCGTGAACTGGTTCACCACCAGCCAGTCATTCGCGTACACATCGGCAAAATCTATCAGCCTAGCCTTGTCGCCTTTGATCGAGCCATCCGCCCTCGGGTATTCCACATCCACGCCATCGCGCAGCATCCGGTGAAAAGCCCGATTCGTCTGCACCAGCGAAGTCGTTGCCACGCGCAGCACCTTGCGCAAGGCCTCGTCCCGCGCCTCTTGCGGCATGGCCGGGTTCAGCCGGTGAATCGCCTCGCGCAAGCGCCCCACCAGCACCACCTCGCCAAACGATTCCCGCTCCGCCGCCGACTCGCCGGGTGCCATGTTTGGCCCGTGGCCGATGGCATAGCCCAACTCCCCAAACCATTCGAGGGCGGCTTCTTCGACGTGCGATTCGTTCAAGGCGCTCATGGCTTCTTGAGAGCGTAGCGGCCGGTCTTTTTGCCGCCTATTTTTTCGACCAATCCCGCTTCCAGCAGAGGACGGAGCAAATCCATCGCGCCCTGGCGCGAGACGCCAAGGGTGGCCCAGATTTCCGTCGGGGCCAGGCTGTGATGGTCGCGCAGCAGATTGAGCAACTGTTCCTGCTTGGGCCGCAGCACCAGCTTGGCTGGTGCATTCACGCTAAGCATCTGCACCCGCAACCACGCCCGTTCCAGTGTCTGCCGCAGCCCCTCGGCGCAATACTCCAGCCAGCCCGACAAATCCTCGCCCGCCTTACGCACCGCATCAAGCTCCTTGTAATAACGCGGCCGGTCTTCCCAGTAGTATTCGTCAACGGAAAAAATGTGGTGCGTATCGAAGCCGCGCCGATACAGCTCCCACAAGGCCAGCGCCCGGCCGGTTCGCCCGTTGCCGTCGGCAAAGGGGTGGATGGACTCAAACCGGTAATGCAGAATCGCCGAACTCAAGACCGGCGAAAGCTTCACCGACGCCTTGTTCCACCATTCGAGCAGTTCGAACATCAGACCGGACACCTCCAGTGGATGGGGCGGCACATAACGCCCCACCCGCACCGCGATCGTCCGGTAACGCCCGGCCTCGCCCTGATCCATCACCTCGCCGGCGAGGATGCGGTGCAGTTCAAGGATATGGTCGTGGCCGATGCGTTTCAGCGAAGCGCGTTTTTCCACATAGCGCAACCCGGCGAAATAATTGACCACCTCGCGCTTGGCACGCTCGCCAGAGGTGGCCAATTCGCGCCCTTCCTCCAGTGCCCGCACCTGCTCCAACGTGAGCGGATTGCCCTCGATGGCAGTGGAAGCGTGGACATTGCGCGTGCGGGTGTCCTTTTGTAGAGCCGGAATCCACGTCAATTCAACCGCCGCCCCCAGAATCCGCTCGCGCAACGCGGCCACGGCTTCCACCTGCGAAAGCAGGCTGGGCGTAATGGTGAATTGCGGTTGATAAGCCATGCGATAAGTAAACTGTAAGTCAAGTCATAAGTCAAGCTGTGGTGGGTGTTCCATGGTTTCGGTAGTTATGAACAAGTACCGAGACTATGGAACGGCGCTGGCTACGATGTTGTGACCCGTGACCAACGACGTAACCCAGTTCCCCGAACCATTCGAGGGCGGCTTCTTCGACGTGCGATTCTTTCAAGGCGCTCATGGCTTTTTGCCTTCGATGCGTTTGATCTCCCGATCAAAATCCGAGATGTAGTCCGCGTCCTGCCTCTGGCGGTAAACCTCGTACTCCCCCTCGGCTTTCAGCTTGGCCTCCAGCGCGCTCACCTTGCCCTTGTCCTGCAATATCGGGTAGTTCGACAGTTCCAAAAAACTGTGTAGGAAGCCCACCCAATCCACCATCTTCATCAGGATGCCGCGTTCCGCCCGGTTCTCGGCCAAGTCCAGGTAGGCCGACACGATGCGGTTCAATTCCTTCACATGCGCCTCGCTCAGGTAGTTTTTCGCCACCGCCACATCCGACTTCAGAATCTTCCCGCCCGGCGCGTGCTTCCACGTCGTCAGGCCCATGTAAAGTTTGGTCGCGTCTGCGGCGGAATAGATGAGTTCTGCCGCCGTCTGCCCGGAGATCGCCCAGTGCAGTTTATTCTGCACCGTGGCGAAGAACTCTTTCGTCAGTGGAGCCTCGGCGCTGTAGTCCAGCGACAGCGCGTAGATGTCCGTGATCTTCTGATAAAAGCGCCGCTCGCTGGCCCGGATTTCCCGGATGCGCTCCAGCAGCTCGTCGAAGTAATCCTTGCCGAAGGCCTGCTTGCCACGCTTCAGCCGCTCGTCGTCCATCACGAAACCCTTGATGATGAACTCCCGCAGCGTCTTTGTGGCCCAGATACGGAACTGCGTGGCCTGGTAGCTGTTCACCCGGTAGCCGACGGCGATGATGGCATCGAGGTTGTAGTATTTTGCGGAGTAGGTTTTTCCGTCGGCGGCAGTATGTTCCAAAATGGAACATACTGAGCTTTCCACCAGCTCACCAGTGGCGAAGATGTTCCCTAGATGCTTCGTGACAGCCGGGCGCTGAACCCCGAACAACTCCGCCAGCGCCTTCTGCGTCAACCAGACTGTCTCGTCCTTGAGAAATACGTCCACCTTCACCGCCCCATCCGGCGCGGTGTAGAGCAGAAACTGATTTTGGTCGCTCATGCAGGCCTCACTTCGAAATGAACCATTAAGCAACGCTTAATAGTTGCCCGCCCCTCTTCGGGCATGGCGGAGTTCAGCCACTGGATTGCCGCGCATAAGCACACCATCGCGCCGAACGAATTACGTTCCGCCTCCAGCTCACCGGGGACTATGTGCGGCCCATACCCGATCGCATAGTCGAGTTCCCCGAACCAGGTCAGGGTGGAGTTTTCGAGGATGGATTTGTTCAGACTCATGTAATCAACTCGATATGCCAGGTACTCGAATACTTGAACTGCCGATTACCGAGCTGATTAAGATATGACACCAATCCGGGACCATACAGTCGTGATTTTGTACCGTTGAAGCCAAAGCTTCCGCGTAGCTCGCTGGTTTCGTTGTACGCAGCAACCAGTGCGTCAATTTGCGACGAAGTAAGCATTTTCAATGCCCGGCAAAGCTTTTGCAAGAACGTTGCCAGAACCCCAGCTGGGACAATTGCGAAGCGCCTGAATATAGACATTGAGCACCTGGTCATTCTTGATCAATATCTTCACAATATCTTCGGCAACTGCTATCCAAGTGCTGGAGAGCGCTTGAAATTTCCCGATAAATCCGTAAGGGTCTTTGCCTAAACGCACTGCGATAATCGGCACTCCCTGAGCAACTGCATAGCCGACCTCTTGGTCTGTCCAATCGCTGTCGTGGAAGTCCTCAGTCATGAGCGCTACGAAACCATCCATACTGGCGAGGGCATTTTCGATCTCATCCTGCCACGCCTTCGTCGGGTGAATGTCTTCGTGGGCCACAAAGCAGGAAATGCCGAATAAGCGTAACCCCTCTTTTAGGGCTGCGGTTTCCTTTTTTACTTCTGACTTGTGGCTCAGAAACAGACGGAAACCAACGTCCCCCCAAATACGCTTGATTGCGTCAGGGGCAACGTCCCGTTTTCCGTCTATGAGTAATCCAGATTCTTTCCGCCATTCGTTGTCTTCCGCAACATCCATTTCGAGGAAGACTTCCTCGATGAACTCATTCTGGACGTTGTGAATCTTGTTCAGGTCTTCCTTGAGTTGGTTCTGGATGCCAGCCTTCTGCTTTACAGAATGCAAGAACAGCGACTCTGGGAGAATGAGGTATAGCGCGTGTCCAAACGTGCCACCATTCCAATTATCTCTACTCCATCCTTCGTGCACACGTATCTGTGAGTTGACGATGAGCTCTTGAAGTTGTCGTTTTTCGTCGCGGGCATATAGCTTCGAAAGCGCCGCGAGATAGCGCTCAATATGTTGGGGAAGCTCAAAGTTAACTGTTTGCCCGCTCATGCGATAGCTTCTGTTTTTTCTAGGCCAGACGCCACGCTCAAGTCCCCGCTCAGCAGCTTCGGCAGCAGCGTGTCGCGCAGGGTGGCGAGGGTGCGGGATTGGTGTTCGAGAGTACGAATTTGTTCATCGAGCGGCGCTGCTTGCCGTTCATAGGCGGCAATGACCCGAGGTAGAGGAATCACGAAACGGAGATTCTCGAAGCTCTGTTTGTTGATTGAGCCAAACACGGTTCCCTCGGCTTCAAACTTGACGAAGTCTGGCTCAAGGTTCGCCATCGCGTGGTAGGTGAAGGATATTGCCCCAGTCTTGTGGCGAACGGCGGCAACACCCCGTCCGATGCAGCATTCCTCATCCGCCATGTTGATGTCACCAACGGGAGCACGGACGCTGACGAGCGTATCACCGGGCTTGGCAAAGCGCGTTGGAGCGGTGCAATAGATTCGGCGCGAGGGAAATCGAAAGCCGAAGTCAGTCCGCCCTTGATAGAAAGGAATCCCGTTACCGTCCGCGTTGTATGTGTCGCCGGGCGGCGATTGCCCCATCGTGAGATTGAAGCCCTCGCTAACCGTGCCTGCCGTCCACCCCTGCGGAATGTGGCCGAGTGAGGAGTCTTGAAAGTGGGCGGGGAAAAGCGCGGCGGTGGCGGCATCGAGTCCGGCGGGTTGGCGGCCATCGAGTTTGGCGCGGACGGGGTCGAAATCCACGAACCAGCTCTGGAACAGCGCCCGCGCCATCGCCTCCAGCGTCGCGTTCATCCGCCGGTTCAACTCGATCTTGTCATCCAGTGCCCCAAGCACTGCCGCGATGGCTTTTTGCTCGGCAAGGGGTGGGAGGCTGGCCTTGTGCGCGAGGATGCGTCCCGGCGAGGTGTGTTTGACGGTCGTACCGGTCGCGCTGGCCAAGACTTCGTGCCGGTATTCGGAGGTGCGGAGGAGGTAGAAGAGAAAACCTTTGTCGAGTTCAGCGCCGCGTTTGATGAGAACCCTGCCCAGTCGTTGGTTGTGGAGAAATCGAGGTCCATGCGGTTTGGGAACGAGCGCGGGATAGCCTAACGTGTCCGCCTGCTTGCTCAGGTCGGTCATCGTCACGACGAGGTCACCTTCATTGAGCACGTAATCGTGGGGCACTTCGCCGTCGAAGTATTTGAATTTATCGCCCTTGAAGCCACCGCCGATAGCGAAATTTCCGGGAGTGAGTAGGATGTCGCCGGGCGGCTCGTCACGGATGTTTTCACCTGGAAACGCGAAGCCGTGCTTCACATCAAGCACCGCAGCGAGCGTTGTTTCTTTCCAATCACCCGCCATAACCCAGCCCTCTCAGGTTCGCTTTGATGGCCTGCTCCAGCTTGGCGGATTCGCCGAACTGGGCGTGCAGTTCGGCGACGAGGCGCGGCATCTTTTCCTGGAAGATTTTTTTCATGTGCCCGCCTGCTTGCCGATTTGGGCAATGAAGCGTTCCATTTCCTCTTTCTTGGGAAGCTCCACGGCATAGCGGGAGACGAAGACCTGGTTGCTCAGGTCGCCGAGGGCAAACTCGACGAGGGCATCATTCTTGCGGGTGCACAGGAGGATGCCGATGGGCGGTTGGTCGCCCGGGGTCATCTGGTGCTTTTTGAAGTAGGCCACGTAGGTGTTGAGCTGACCGAGGTGCTCGTGGCGGAAGGCATCGGTCTTGAGTTCCACCAAGACGTGGCACTTGAGCACGCGGTGGTAGAAGACGAGATCGACGAAGAAGTGTTCGTCGCCGATGAGGATGCGTTTTTGCCGGGCCTCGAAACAGAAGCCGTGGCCCAGCTCTAGGAGGAAGTCCTGGAGACGATCCAGCAAGGCGTCTTCCAGGTCGGACTCTGCCATGACATCGCGTGAACGCAGGCCAAGAAACTCGAAGACGTAGGGATCGCGGATGATGTGGGCCGGCTGGAGGATTTCTGCTTTGGCGTGCGCTTTGGCGGAGAGCTTGGCTTTGTCTTTCGAGAGACCACTGCGCTCGTAATACAGGCTGGCGATCTGGCGGCGCAGCTCGCGGACGGACCAGTTGCCCCTGATGCACTCAATCTCGTAGAAGCGGCGCTGGGTTTCGTCGGGGAGTTCCAGCAGTTCGGTGAGGTGGGAAAAGGAAAGCCGTTGGAGGAGGTCGGGTTGGCCTGGAGGAGATTCGGGAGACAGTGTCTCCCGTTTTGCCAGCGGGGCAAAATTCAGAAATGGCTGAAGTGCAGAGGTTCCCGAGCGGGCGAGCAATTCGGGAGTCACTGTCTCCCGAATCTGAGGATAGATGGTGTATAGGAGTCGGAAACGGCGCAGTTCGCGTGTGTCCACCCGTTTGAGACCAGCCGCAGCCAGCCTTTCCGCCAGCGCAGGCAATAAACGCTCGCCGTAAGCAGCCCGGTCGCGTCCCTGTTGCTCAAACTCTACGATGCGATGCCCGATGAACCAGTTCCGCAGCGTCAGGGCGACGTTGACGGCCTTGGTGGCGAACTCCTGCGTTTGCTGATGGATCTGGACAATCGAAACCACCAACGCCTCGAAGTTACCGTTTGCCGAAGGGGCGATGGATTTCTTTTTAGAAGCCATACCCCAGTCCTTTCAGGTTGGCGCGGATCGCTGATTCGAGTTTCGCAGATTCGGCGAACTGGGCGTGCAGTTCGGCACCCAGACGCGACATTTTTTCTTCGAACGGTTCACCGTCATCCTCAACTTCCTCGGCGCCGACATAGCGGCCGGGCGTTAGCACGAAACCGTGCGCGGCGATCTCCGCTGTGGTGGCGGATTTGCAAAAGCCGGGGATGTTGGCGTAGGTGGCTGGCCCTTCGACAGGCTCAGGACGAACGGATGGCGGGTCACCGCGCCAGGCGTGGTAGGTGCTGACGATTTTTTGCAGGTCCAGCTCAGTCAACTCGCGGTGCACGCGGTCGATCAGCGTTCCCATTTTGCGGGCGTCGATGAACAGGGTTTCGCCACGGCGGTCGCGGCGCTTGTTGGGTGACTTCGCGCCGCGTTTGTCTTTCGTCAGGAACCAAAGGCACACCGGAATCTGCGTGCTGTAGAAAAGCTGGCCGGGCAACGCGACCATGCAGTCCACCAGGTCGGCCTCGATGATGGCTTTGCGGATCTCGCCTTCGCCGGACTGGTTGGACGACATGCTGCCATTGGCGAGGACGAAGCCGGTCATGCCCTGCGGCGCCAGGTGGTGGATGAAGTGCTGCACCCAGGCGAAGTTGGCGTTGCCCTTGGGTGGCACGCCATATTGCCAACGCACGTCGTCGTCACGTCGGTGCCAGTCGCTGTCGTTGAAGGGCGGGTTGGCTAGACAGAAGTCGGCGCGCAGGTCGGGATGGAGGTCGCGGCGGAAGGTGTCGGCGTTCTCGGGGCCGAAGTCGGCCTCGATGCCGCGCAGGGCCAGGTTCATGATGGCCAGGCGGCGCGTGGTGGGGTTGCTCTCCTGGCCGTAGATGCTGATGTCGCCGATCTGGCCGCCATGGGCTTCGACGAATTTTTCTGATTGCACGAACATGCCGCCGGAGCCGCAGCAGGGGTCGTAGATGCGGCCCTTGTAGGGGGCAAGCATCTCGACCAGGCAGCGCACGACGCAACTTGGGGTGTAAAACTGGCCGCCGTTCTTGCCTTCGGCGCTGGCGAACTGGGTGAGGAAGTATTCAAAGACGCGGCCCAGCAAGTCCTTGGAGCGGCTGGCGACATCGGCGAGTTGGATCGAGCCGATGAGGTCGATCAGTTCGCCGAGACGGTGTTTGTCGAGGTCGGCGCGACCGTAGTTTTTATTCAGCGCGCCTTTGAGGCGCGGGTTGTCGCGCTCCAGCGCGACCATGGCGTCGTCCACATCCTTGCCGATGCTGGCCAGCTTGGCGCGCGATTGTAGTTGCGGCCAGCGGGCGTCCGCAGGCACCCAGAAGACATTGGCGGCGAGATATTCGTCCTTGTCTTCGGGATTCGCGCCTTCGTAATCGCCTTGGCCGGCGATGAGCTTGGCGTGGTGTTCGTCGAAGCTGTCGGAGATGTATTTGAGGAAGATGAGACCAAGGACGACGTGCTTGTATTCCGCCGCGTCCATGTTGTTGCGCAGCTTGTCGGCGGCGAGCCAGAGCTTGGCCTCGAAGCCGAGGTTGGCGCTGGAGTTGTTGTTGTTCTTCTTCGTTGTTGCTTTAGCCATCGGGCATCCCTTGGGTTTTCCCAGGGGATGCTAACTGATTTCGGGCGTCTACTTCGGCAAAAACAGCAACTAGGCCAGCAGCAGCTTCCACACAGCGGAGTTTTTAGGGTCAGAGCCCAAATTCGCCGAGCCTACGGCTCGCCCGGAGGGCGCGGTGCGATGCACCGCAGCGAAATTGGTGTCTGACCCCAATAACTCTCAGCGCACCAAAAAATCCAAGGTGGCACGTTTCTCGCACTGATTCTGTGAATCAACCATCTTCACAGAAAGAATTTGCACCATGGCGGGTTTTCGCGCTTTTCTCAAATCGGGGCACTCGCCCACCTTGTTCGCCTCATTTTTCTACTTCACCTATTGCTGCGGCGTCTGGGTGATGAACGGGGCGATGGCCCCATTCATCAAGGAGTCATTGAACCTGAGCCCCGCGCAAATGGGCTTCATGCTCTCGGTGCCGATTCTTGCCGGTGCCCTGATGCGGTTTCCGCTCGGAATCCTGGCGCAATACATCGGGCGCAAGAACGCCACGCTGGTCGAGATGGGCGCCATCGCCATCGCCTTGGCCTTCGGCTACTTCTTTGTCGAGTCGTTCAACGACCTGCTGGCCATGGGCGTGCTGCTGGGCATTGCCGGCGCCAGCTTTGGCGTGGCCCTGTCGCTCGGCTCAGGCTCGTTCCCGGCGCGCCACAAGGGCCTAGCCATGGGTCTGGTGGGTGCCGGCAATGTGGGCACCGCGCTGTCGGCCCTGCTGGCCCCCGTGCTGGCACAAGCCTATGGCTGGCAAACGGTGTACGGGATCGCCGCCATTGGGTTGATCCTGCCGATATTGGTCATGATCATCTTTGCCCGTGAACCCGATGACGTGGACAAACACGCCCGCTTCATGGACCACATTGCCTGCCTGTTCGAAAAGGACGGCTGGGGCTTTAGCATCATCTACGCCATCACCTTCGGCGGCTTCATCGGCCTGATCACCTTTCTGCCCAGCTACTACTACGACCAGTTCGGCGTCACCAAGGTGCAGGCCGGTCAGCTCACCATGCTGGTGGCCTTCATGGGCGCGGCGCTGCGCATTTTTGGCGGCTGGATTTCCGACCACTGGGGCGGCATCAACACGCTGACCGCCGTGCTGGTGATCGTGGCGGTCACCATGGTGCTGTGTGGCCTGGCCGGTGACTCACTGGTAGCCACCACCTTGCTGCTGATGACGTGCTTTGCCGCCCTGGGTGCGGGCAACGGTGCCTTGTTCCAACTGGTGCCGCTGCGCTGGCCGACGACGACGGCGGTGGCAGGCTCGATGATTGGCGAAATCGGCGCACTGGGCGGCGCACTGGTGCCCAACGTGATGGGGCTGTCCAAACAATACCTTGGAACGTATATCTGGGGCTTCATGCTGTTTGCCGTATTGACGCTGCTCGCACTCGCCATGATACGTTCCATGCAAATTCGCTGGACCCAAACCTGGGCTGAGAAAGGTGGACGGGCACGCAGTGCGTAGTCAGCGACGCTGACGGATGCGCGCAGCGCATGGCGACCCTTTCAGTGAAGGCTAACTTTGCCCCGGCAAAGTTAAGCGAAGCGATGCCGCAACTAAAAAGGTGGACGGGCGCGTAGTGCGTCATCGGATACGCAATCAAGTTTGCCAAATTTTGGCAAAGCAACTAGACTTCGTGCATGACCACCATGAATATCTCCCTGCCCGAAGAACTCAAGGCCTTTGTCGACAGTCGGATTCAAGCTGACGGCTATGGCACATCCAGCGAGTACATGCGTGAGCTGATTCGCAGAGACAAAGACCGCATGCAGTTTCGCCAGTATTTAGTCGATGGCATGAATGCGAAACCGGCTGGCCCCATGAATGCAGCCTATTTCGATTCGCTGCGCGCAAGCGTCAAAAGCCGTCGTTCGAAAGTGGCATGAAACCAGCCATACGGTCTGCGTTAGCGCAGGCGGATATCGAGGCTGCGCTTGAGTATTACGTTATTGAAGCTGCCCACGCAGTTGACGGTTTTATTGATGCGCTCGAAAAAGCCACCGCACACATTGAGCGCTCGCCAGGCACTGGCTCACCGCGCTATGCCCACGAACTCAACATACCCTGGCTGCGCTTTTGGTCTCTGAAGCGTTACCCGTATGCACTGTTTTACATCGAACACGGCGACCACTTAGACGTTATTCGCGTGGTGCATATGAGTCGCGATATTCCCGCCACGCTGCAACCCGAGGCCTAGGGACCCTCTGACCCCAATAACCCTCTAAAACCCTAGCTCGGCAAAAACACCAGCCAATACACCAGCAACAAATTAACCAGCACCGACACCGCAAACACCATCTTCCAGAGCGCTGTCGGGTCACGCTGCATCAATCGGGTAGTCTGCGGTGCTGTCAGTGGCCGCGATGCGCCGCGCTCCAGGGTCAGCAGCAGCTCTTCTGCGGTTTCAAAGCGTTTGCGTTTGTCACGCGCCACGGCCTTGAGGACGATGTGATCCAGCCAGATGGGTACCTCGGGGTTGATGCGGCTGGGCGCTACCGGGTCGCGGTAGTAGCGGCCTGCCTGAAAGGGTAATACCTCGCCATAAGGCAGCCTCCCGGTCAGCAATTGGTACAGGGTTACGCCGAGTGCAAACAAATCGCTTTGTGCATCGGGTAACTCTTCGGCTGCATCCAGCACCGTGCTGCCTGCGGCTTTGAAGCCCCACTGCTCGGGGTTGATGAAGCTGGGCGTACCGGCGTGCAGGCGACGCTGTGACTCGGGCTCGCGGCCACTCAGGGCCACACCCAAATCGAGCAGGCGCAGCACGCCGTCTTCGCCCTGGTGCAGGTTGGCGGGTTTGACATCCCGGTGAATCACGCATTGGCGGTGCAAGCAGCTCAGTGCTTTGGCGGTTTGGGTGGCTACGGCCAGGACCTGCACCACACTGAACTTGTGGCCGCGCTGTAGTTGCTGCTGCAAGGTTTCACCGCTGTGCCAGTCATACAGCAAATAAAAGGCGCTGCGTTCATGGCCACCCGGCAGGCGCTCGTGCAGACTGACCAGATGCTCGGCTGCGCGCCCCGACTGCATACGTGCGGCCAGCCAGCCTTCGTGCGCCAGCATGGCGCGCTCCTGTTCGTCGTGGGCTCGGGCGGGGTTGAGGGTTTTGAGGGTGTAGAGCTTGCCCTGGGCGGAAGCCAGCTCCGCCGACAGGCCGCCCTTAGGCGGAGCAGCCCCCTCGGGGGGCAGCGTAGTACACGCAGTGACAAGCGTGGGGGCCACATATCTTACTTGGTAGAGCACATTGACACCGTTGTCGGCCACCGGTGCGGTCACGCACAAGCCATCTATCATCTCGCCGACCCGCAAGCGTGCTGGCACCGGCAGCGTCTGCGCGATGCGGTTCACATCGCCCAGCGTGGCATCGAGCAGCCCGCGCACATACACCACCACTGCCGTGACGTTGTCGGTACTGCCGTTGGCAAGCGCTGCATCGACCAGTTTCTGGCTTGCAACCTGGGCACTCTGCGTGTCCTGGGTATGACCGCTATGTGCAAGATCTTGCAGGCGGGCATCGCGCACGCTGCCGTATACGCCATCAGAGAGCAGCACAAACACATCTCCCACATGAAGGTCGCCCTGCATGTAGTCCACCACCACATGGTCTTGGGCCCCCACCGAGCGCAGCAACTGGTGCTTGAAGTCGGGGTGATTGACGATATGGTCGTGCGTGAGCTGAATGGTTTTGCCGTCACGCAGCAAATAAGCCCGCGAATCGCCTACATGCGCCAGGGTGTACGACTGCCCGCGCAGCACCAGCGCTGTCAGCGTGGTCAGGCCCAGGGCTGGCTGGCGGCGGCGGTTGATGCCTGCCAGCCAGGCGTTTTGCGCGCCAATGATGCGGTCTAGGGCCACGCTGGTGTCCCATATCTCTGGTGTGCCGTAGTAGTCGCGGACCAGGCTGGTGACGGTAGTTTGGGCGGCTTCGCGGCCCATGCCGCCGGTGCTCACGCCATCGGCAATCGCGACGATGGAGCCCATGCCCTCCTGCCCGGGCTCTGGCAGCATGGCCGCGCAGAAGTCCTCGTTGATGTTTTTGCGGCCTGCCAGCGAGACAAAGCCAATATCGAGATCAAATGCCATGCACCAATGTAAGCAATTTTCAGGCCTGCGGGGTCGTAAATGAGCACCAAAGCCCACATTTGGTGCATTGCAGCAATCTAGATTAGCCCACCAGCATCTGCATACTTTCCTCGTAGCAAGCCGACAACTGCTCAAAAACAGACAGCAAGTCTTCGCTGGCTATGGCGAGACTTTCGAGGTTTTTCAGACGTAGCAAGCGTCCAGCGCTGTCTGCCTTGCCGCCAGCATCTGCGCCAGCCAGCATCTGCGCCCAACCCACCTCGGCCCGGCCCAGCAGCAGGCGGGTCTCCTGGCTGGTCAGCGGAATATCGCCCAGATATTTCAGCGCCTTCTCAAAGTCGTCGCTGGCCTCTTTCAAGCCAGCCTCATTGCGCTGCGAGGTGTCTTTGTCACTGATCGCCCGAAACAATGCATATTTGGCAAAGCGCTGACTCAGCATACGCTGGCGACCCGCCGTGTTCAGCACCTGTAACGACGGCATGGCAGCGGCATTTTCAAGGCTGCCGGTCAGGCGTTCGGAGTCCTGCAGCAACTGCTCGGCCAAAGCGTCTATGCGGGCAATATCTCGCGCATCGGACTTTTCCAGCAAAGCCGGTTTGAGGCGGCCCCAGGTCAGGCTGACCTGCCCCAGCAAGTCGCCAAATGTCGCATTGGAAAGACTTTTTTTCAACGCTGCTACATTCGTATCGACGCGCTGCATCGACTCTGCCAGGCGCTCAGGCACCTGCGCCAGCCCTACCCCGGCCGACTGCAGCAGCGCCAGCTTGACGAGGCGCTGCGACAACATGCGCAGCTGGCCGGAGCGGTTCACGTCCTCGGCGAAGCGGGCTGAATGAATGATGTGCTGCGACACCTGGCCCAGCCGCTGGTTGCTGTGCATGGAGGCGGTACGCAGCATCTGAAAAGCATCGTCGTCAGACACCTGGCGCGCGCGCATCAGGATGGCCTTGGCGCGGTCCACCATCTTGCGCTCTTCAAAGCGGCTGGCAAGGTCGGCCATTTCGCCCCGCAAGGTCTGCTCGCGCTTAAACCGGGCCTGCGCCAGATGGATCAGGGCGCGCAGGCGCTGCTGGCCGTAGCCATTGACAACGTATGCATGAATGCCGACTTCTGTGGCGCGGACGATTTTTTCAGCACTACTGTCGCTGGTAAACACGATGATGGGGCGTGGCGCGGTTTCGCCAATCACCTGCAGCGCCCTGAACAGATCATCACCAGGCAATGGATCGTGGCAAATCAGCAGTTCCGGGGCCTGGCGCAGCACCTCCTGCACCAGTTTGCTGCGCTCGTCGATGCTGCCAAGCACCTCTATGCCCACCGCCTGAAGGTCGGCGATGAGCGGGTGCGAGCCCGCCGGGCCGCTTAAATTTACCAATACGGTGGTCATAAAACTGGATGGGACAGGTTTGAAAGCTGGGGCACTTTCTTCTGGCTACATGATAGGCCAGTCAAGTGGCACAACTCTTGCATCACTCACCGCAGGCGTAACGACGCGCCCTGCCCTGCGACAACACTGCAGGGTCTACGCATAACGACGTGCGTAACTGCCTGATGATGAATGACTGCTTTGCCAGGCCACCATCTTTTCCAATTCCATTTCTCAAAGCTTGCAAACAACGGGGAAGCGCAGCATGAAAAAATCAAGACTGGTCATGGTCGGCAACGGCATGGCAGGTGTTCGTACCATCGAAGAGTTGCTCAAGATCGCGCCCGACCTGTACGACATCACCGTCTTCGGCGCCGAGCCGCACCCGAATTACAACCGCATCTTGCTGTCGCCCGTACTGGCCGGCGAGCAAACGCTAGACGAAATCGTGCTCAACGACTGGGCCTGGTACACCGACAACCACATCACACTGCACGCGGGTAAAAAAGTAATTGAGGTTGACCGTATCAAGCGCATCGTCAAGGCTGACGACGGCACTGAAGTCGAGTACGACCGCCTGCTGATGTGTACCGGCTCCAACCCGTTCATTTTGCCGATTCCGGGCAAAGACCTGGAAGGCGTGATTGCCTACCGCGACATTGCCGACACCGAGACCATGATAGCGGCCGCGAAGCAATACACGAATGCCGTCGTCATTGGCGGTGGCTTGCTCGGGCTGGAGGCCGCCAACGGCCTGATGCGCCGGGGCATGAACGTGAGCGTGGTGCATGTGATGCCGACGCTGATGGAGCGCCAGCTCGACGCCGTGGCCGGCAAGATGCTGCAGAAGTCGCTGGAAGACCGCGGCATGAAGTTTCTGATTGGTGCCCAAACCCAGGAGCTGCTCGCAGGGCCCGATGGCCGCGTCAGCGCGATACGCTTCAAGGACGGCACCGAGCTGGCCGCTGAACTGGTCATCATGGCGGTGGGCATACGCCCCAACACCGCGCTGGCCGAGGCGATGCACCTGCATTGCAACAAAGGCATTGTGGTCAACGACACCCTGCAAACCGTCACCGATGCGCGGATTTACTCGGTGGGCGAATGCGCGGCGCATCGCGGCATTGCCTATGGCCTGGTGGCACCGCTGTTTGAGCAAGCCAAGGTTGCCGCCAACCACCTAGCGCAATTCGGCATTGGCCGCTACACCGGCTCGCTCACCTCGACCAAGCTCAAGGTCACCGGCATTGACTTGTTCAGCGCCGGTGACTTCATGGGCGGAGAAGGATGCGAGGAAATTGTCATGAGCGACCCGTTTGGCGGCGTCTATAAAAAGCTGGTGCTCAAGGACGACAAGCTCATCGGCGCCTGCCTGTACGGCGACACCGTGGACGGCAGCTACTACTTCAAGCTGCTGCGCGACGGCCGCAGCGTCGCCAGCATCCGCGACAAGCTGATGTTCGGCGAGTCCAACCTGGGCGATGCAGGCCACGAAGGCCACAGCACGGCCGCCACCATGTTAGACAGCGACGAAGTCTGCGGCTGCAACGGCGTGTGCAAGGGCAGCATCGTCAAGGCGATCCGTGAAAAAGGCCTGTTCACGCTCGCCGAGGTACGCAAGCACACCAAGGCCAGCGGCGGCTGTGGCTCCTGCACCGGCCTGGTCGAGCAGATTCTGATGGCCACTGCCGGTGGCGACTACTCGGCCACGCCCAAGCTCAAGTCCATGTGCAGTTGCACCGACCACGGCCATCAGGCCGTGCGCGACGCGATCCGCGCCAACAAATTACTCTCCATTCCCGATGTCTATAAGTTCATGGAATGGCGCAGCCCCAACGGCTGCGCCAGCTGCCGCCCGGCCATGAACTATTACGTGACCAGCACCTGGCCGAAAGAAGCGAAAGACGATCCGCAAAGCCGCTTCATCAACGAACGCAGCCACGCCAACATCCAGAAGGACGGCACCTACAGCGTAATCCCGCGCATGTGGGGCGGCCATACCACGGCCTCTGAACTGCGCCGCATCGCCGATGTGGTGGACAAGTACAAGATCCCGACCGTCAAGATCACCGGCGGCCAGCGCATCGACCTGCTGGGCGTGAAAAAGGAAGACCTGCAAAACGTCTGGAAAGACATCGGCATGCCGTCTGGCCACGCCTACGCCAAGGCCCTGCGCACGGTCAAGACCTGCGTCGGCAGCGAATGGTGCCGCATGGGTGTGCAAGACAGCACCCAGCTGGGCAAGGACCTGGAGCGCGCGATGTGGCGCATGAGCGCACCGCACAAGGTCAAGTTTGCCGTGAGCGGCTGCCCGCGCAACTGTGCCGAGGCCGGCATCAAGGACGTCGGCATCGTCGGTGTCGATTCCGGCTGGGAGATGTATATCGCCGGCAACGGTGGCATCAAGACCGAGGTCGCGCACTTCTTCACCAAGCTCAAAACGGCCGCTGAAGTGATGGAGTACACCGGCGCCTTCTGCGAGCTGTACCGCCAGGAAGGCTGGTATCTGGAACGCACGGTGCACTACGTACACCGCGTCGGGCTCGACTACGTAAAGAAGAAAATTCTCGACGACCACGAAGGTCGTAAGACTCTGTGGGAGCGGCTGCAGTTTGCGCTGGAGGGCGAGCCCGATCCGTGGGCCGAAGTCGACAAGGCGGGCGTGGACACGCGGCAGTTTGAAAAACTCGATCCCACGCGTGCGTTACCCGCTGACCTAAGTTTTTTAAAAGATCAGTACGTTACCACCTGACCTGAATTTTTTAAGAGATCACTATGTCTGAATGGAAAAAAATCTGCCTGGTCACCGATATTCCGGTGCTCGGCTCGCGCCGGGTGGCGCGCGCGCGCGGCATGGACGTGGCCGTGTTTCGCAATGACCAGGACCAGATCTTCGCCCTGCTCGACCGCTGCCCGCACAAGGGCGGGCCCTTGAGCCAGGGCATCGTGTTCGGCACCAGCGTCGCCTGCCCGCTGCACAACTGGACGATTGACCTGGAAGGTGGCTGCGCCATAGCGCCTGACGAGGGTTGTACGCCAAAATTTAACTGCAAGGTAGAAGCAGGTGTCGTGTTTCTGGATGCGAACGAGCTCGCGTCTTTGGCGCTGGATGTGAAGGCGCCCAAAGCCGGCCCCGCTGCATCGCTAGGTGCCACAGGTGATGAAAGTTTCGAAGTACGGACACCACACACCGCTTGAATTTGTGCAGTTAGCTGACGCTTCATGACACTTTCATCTCCTAGAGAAACCAGATCCACTTGCCCCTACTGCGGCGTGGGTTGTGGTGTGATCATCGAGTCGCAGGGCGACCAGATCACCGGCGTGCGCGGCGACCCGGACCACCCGGCCAATTTCGGGCGGCTGTGCACCAAGGGCTCGACGCTGGCTCTCACCGCCTCGGCGTCCATCACCCGGCAAACACGCTTGCTGTACCCGATGCGGCGCGCGCACCGGAACGCGGCGCCCGAACGTGTCTCGTGGGACAGCGCGCTCGATTTCGCCAGCGAAAGCTTCGCGAAAATCATCCGAGAACACGGCCCTGACGCCGTGGGTTTCTACGTCTCAGGCCAGCTCCTGACCGAAGACTATTACGTCTTCAACAAACTCGCCAAGGGCCTGATAGGCACCAACAACGTCGATAGCAACTCGCGGCTGTGCATGAGCAGCGCGGTGGCCGGTTACAAGCAGACCCTGGGCGCCGATGCGCCTCCGAGCTGCTACGACGACGTGAACCACGCGCAGTGCATTTTCATCGTCGGCAGCAACACCGCCTACGCACATCCGATTCTTTTTCGCCGCATTGAAGACGCCAAAGTTGCCAACCCGGCGCTGAAGATCATTTATGGCGACCCACGCCGCACCGATACCGCAGGCATTGCCGACCTCTACCTACCCCTGCAGCCCGGCACCGATGTCATGCTTTTCAACGGCATGCTGCACATCATGCTGTGGGAAGGCTGGATCGATTCAGCCTATATCGCTGCGCATACCAGCGGCTTTGAAGCGCTGAAAACCACGGTGCGCGATTACACGCCCGACCTGGTGTCGCAAACTTGCGGCATCACCAAAGAAGACCTGCTCACGGCGGCCAAACTGTTTGCCACCTCAGCCGCCACCCTGAGCCTGTATTGCCAGGGCCTGAACCAGTCGAGCAGCGGCACCGCCAAAAACGCCGCGCTCATCAACCTGCACCTGGCGACCGCCCAGATCGGCAAACCCGGCGCCGGGCCTTTTTCGCTGACTGGCCAGCACAATGCCATGGGCGGGCGCGAAGTCGGCGGCATGGCCAATCTGCTCAGTGCGCACCGCGACCTCGCCAACCCGCAGCACCGCGCCGAGGTCGCCGCCTTGTGGGGCGTACCCTCGGTGCCGGAAAAACCCGGCAAAACCGCGGTCGAGATGTTTCAGGCCGCCGCCGACGGCGAAATCAAGGCCTTGTGGATTGTCTGCACCAATCCGGCCCAATCCATGCCCGACCAGGCGACCGTGCGGCGCGCGCTCGAGCGCTGCGAGCTGGTCATCGTGCAGGAAGCGTTTGCCACCACCGCCACCTGCGAGTTTGCCGACCTGCTGCTGCCGGCCACCACCTGGGGCGAAAAAAGCGGTACGGTGACCAACAGCGAGCGTTGCATCAGCCGCGTGTTGCCGGCGGTTGCAGCACCCGGCGAAACCCGCCATGACTGGTCGATTGCGGTGGCCTTTGCACAGCGGCTGGAAAAGCTCTTGCCGGTGCAGAAAATCAGCACCCTCTTCCCCTGGTCCCTGACCGATGAAGCCGCTGGCGTCGAAACCATCTGGAACGAACACCGCGAATCGACGCGGGGCCGCGACCTGGACATCACCGGCATGAGTTACGCGATGCTGGAGCAAGCCCCTCAGCAATGGCCCTTGCCCGAGGGTCAAAGCACGGGCAAAGTGCGCCTTTACGAAGACGGCATTTTCCCGACCGCCGACGGCAAGGCGCGCTTTGTCAACACAGTTTATCAACCGGTGGCGGAACCGCGCGAATCACGCTACCCGTTCTCGCTGACCACCGGGCGCCTGCGCGACCAGTGGCATGGCATGAGCCGCACCGGCACGCTGGGCCGCCTGTTCGGCCATGTCGCCGAGCCGGCCATCCAGATGAATAGCCAGGACATGGCACGGCGCCTGCTGAAAGATGGCGACCTGGTGCATGTCACCTCCAAACGCGGCTCCATCGTGGTGCCGCTGCAGGCCGCTTCGGAAGTGGCGGTGAGCCAGGCGTTCATGGCCATGCACTGGGGCGGGGAATACCTGAGCGGCCTGTCGAGCACGGGCGAACGGCTGGCCGGTGTCAACGCCCTCACCACTTCGGCTTATTGCCCCAGCTCGAAGCAGCCCGAGCTCAAACACGCGGCGGTCAAAATCCTGAAAGCCGAATTGCCCTGGTCGCTGCTGGCGATGGCCTGGCTGCCCGATAGCGATGCGCTGGCCGCGCGTGAACAACTCAAGCCCCTGATGACGACATTTCCCTTCAGCAGTTGCGTGCCGTTTTCGAACGAAGTACCGCTGAACGAAGCGAAACGCCAGCGCACCGGCGTGCTGTTTCGCGCCGCCGCTTTTGAAGCCCCTCCAGAAGGTACGCTGGAGAAAATCGAAACCATCCTCGGCCTGGGCGGTGCGGACGTGCTGCGTTACGCCGACAAAAAGAAAGGCCAGCACCGCACCGCACGTCTGGTGCGCGACGGCGAGCAGGCCCGGCTTGAGGGTTTTGTACTTTCCGGTGACGTCAGCGCCCAGGCCTGGATCAAGACCCTGCTGCAGGACGAACTGCCAGCGCAAAGTTACGGCCGCCTGCTGCTGCTGCCCGGCGCCAATCCGCTGGGGGCACTGCCCTCGCGCGGCAAGCCGGTGTGTAGCTGCCTGAGCGTGACCGATACCGAGATTGGCGCCTGCCTGAAGGACATCGCCGATGCGCCTGGCGGCGCGGGCTACCTGGCCAGCGACGAAGAGCGCCTGCTGGCGCTGCAGGACAAACTCAAGTGCGGCACCAACTGCGGCTCCTGCGTGCCCGAGATCAAGCGCATCATCCGGAGCGCCAGCCAGACCCGCCACCCTTTGTCCCCCGGAAATGCGGCGGCCGGCCGGGCCATGATTCCGATCAAGGTGCTTGCTTAGGGGAAATGGAAATTACAAAAATACCATCAGAGCGTCATCGCGAGGCCGCAGGTCGTGGCGATCCATGCGGGGGGGGGGTACCTCGTTGGCCAAGGCTCAAATTTGATGCAATCGACCTCTACAATTCAGCATGACTTGGCACGCCCGACTTGAACTTGACTACCAGCTGCAGGCGGCCACAACGGTGGCCCGGCACAAGCATGAAGGGCCTTTGCGCGTGCTGCAAAGCCTCTACCCCGAAGGGCACGCGGTGTGTCACAACGTGTTGGTGCATCCACCAGGGGGGCTGGTGGGCGGCGACATGCTGGACATCGCCGTCACTGCGGCGGCAGGCTCACACGGCCTGATCACCACCCCCGGCGCCACGCGCTTTTACCGCTCAGAGGGCGAGCTGGCCTTGCAGCGCAGCCGCATCACCCTGACGGGGGCTGCACGCATTGAATGGCTGCCGTTGGAGACCATTTGCTACAACAACTGCCGCGCCGAAAACCACCTCACCGTCGATTTGGCACCCCAGGCCGAGTTCATGGGCTGGGACGTGACCGCCCTGGGCCTGCCCCACGCCGGGCAGCCATTCGTGACAGGGAGTTATCTGCAGCACATTGAGGTGCCCGGCATATGGCTGGAGCGCGGACGCATTGAGGGCGGTGACCCGCGATTGATGAACAGCCCGCTGGGGCTGGCGGGTCAGCGCTGCCTGGCCTGCCTTTTTTTTGTGGCCGGGACCAAGCTGGAGTGGGAACGGCGGGCGGGCGCACTGGACCTGGCGCGCGACGTGATCGCCGCGCACCGGCTGCGCCACACGGCGGGCGCCACCAGCCCGGATGGTCAGGTGATCGTGGTGCGGGTGCTGGCGCCGGTCGTGGAGCCCGCCATGGACCTGCTGCGTCAGGTCTGGGCCCAGTGGCGTGAGCACTTCTGGAGCCTGTCGGCGGTCACCCCCCGCATCTGGTCAACCTGATGTCCGGTCGAAGGGCGGTCAGGGCTCGCTCTGGAATAAGTTGTGCATTTGGCTTGTCGGATTCGGGATGCAATGCTAGGCGCGAAGCGTGCCGTGTGGCTCTGCCACACAAGCGATTCGCAACAACGCAGAGCGCCCGAAGCTGGCGAGCCAAATGTGCAAATTATTTCTGAACGAGCCCTTAAATCGCCACCAGTTGGCGCACGCCGTCGGACTCCATGCTCTGGCCCAGGCCCCGGGCTCGCACTGAGCCGCGCTCCATCACCACATAGTCGTCGGCCAGTTCCCGCGCAAAATCGTAGTACTGTTCCACCAGCACAATCGCCATCTCACCGCGGTCGGCCAACATGCGGATGACGCGCCCGATGTCCTTGATGATGCTGGGTTGAATGCCCTCGGTGGGCTCGTCCAGGATCAACAATTTCGGCCCGGCCACCAGGGCGCGGGCAATGGCCAATTGCTGCTGCTGCCCGCCCGACAAATCGCCACCGCGGCGATGCAACATTTGTCGGAGCACCGGGAACAGCTCAAACAACTCGGGCGGAATCGGGGTGCTGGCGCTTTTGTAGGCCAGCCCCATGCGCAGATTTTCTTCAACCGTAAGCCGCGCAAAGATTTCGCGACCCTGCGGCACATAGCCCATGCCGGCCCGTGCGCGCGCGTAAGGCGTGGTGTTTTGAATCGGTTTACCGTCAAACTCGATGCTGCCGGTCTTGATGGGAACCAGCCCCATCAGACACTTCAGCAGCGTGGTCTTGCCCACTCCGTTGCGGCCCAAGATCACGGTGACCTTGCCTCGTGCAGCCTGCAGACTCACATCGCGCAGGATGTGCGAGCCGCCGTAGTACTGGTTGATGTTTTTGACGTTCAGCATGGCGCGAGCGTTTGTGTCGGGTTGTGCGCTCGCTCGAACTCGACTGTGACCCGGAACACTCCGGCGTGGCACTCAGTTCCGCGAATGTCATCCGGCCTTCGGCCTCCCTCTTTATTTCGCTGCACTAAGCGCCGCACCGAAGTGTTCCTATCGGCGTGGCACTCAGTTCCGCGAATGTCATCCGGCCTTCGGCCTCCTTCTTTATTTCGCTGCACTAAGCGCCGCACCGAAGTGTTCCTATCGGCGTGGCACTCAGTTCCGCGAATGTCATCCGGCCTTCGGCCTCCTTCTTTATTTCGCTGCACTAAGCGCCCCGCCGAAGTGTTCTTACCGACGCGGTTTGCGTGCTGCACGCTAATGAGGCCCGTTGCCAGCGAGTTTGGGTGGGCGACGCAGCGAAATAAAGGAGGAGCGACGGGCGCAGCCCGGTGCGGGGGACATTCGCGGAGGCGCCCACCCAAACTCGCTGGTTTGCCATGGTTTCTAGCGTCCAAGATACACCTCAATCACCCGCTCATCGGCCTGCACCTGCGCCAGTGTGCCCTGCGCCAATACCGAGCCATCGCACAACACGGTGACGATGTCCGAGATGGTGTTGATGAAGCGCATGTCGTGCTCCACCACCAGCAAGGAATGCTTGCCCTTGAGCGAGAGAAACAGCTCGGCGGTGCGCTCGGTTTCCTCGTCGGTCATGCCGGCCACGGGTTCATCGAGCAACAAGAGTTTGGGGTCTTGCATCAGCAGCATGCCTATCTCAAGCCACTGCTTTTGCCCGTGGCTCAGCTTGCCCGCTTGACGCGACACGTGTTCATGCAGTTGGATGGTGTGCAGCACGTCCAGCAGGCGGTCACCTTGCGCGGAGTCCAGCCGGAAGAACATCGATGCCGTCACGGCCTTGTTGACCTTAAGCGCCAGCTCCAGGTTTTCAAACACCGTGAGTTGTTCAAACACCGTGGGTTTTTGAAACTTGCGACCGATGCCCAGTTGCGCAATCTCGAACTCGGTGTAACGCAGCAGGTCAATCGTGCTGCCGAAATAGACGGTGCCGGAATCCGGCCGGGTCTTGCCGGTGATGATGTCCATCAGCGTCGTCTTGCCGGCGCCGTTGGGCCCGATGATGCAGCGTAGCTCGCCGGGCGCAATGTCCAGCGACAGCTTGTTGATGGCCTTGAAGCCGTCAAAGCTGACACTGACATCTTCCAAGTACAGAATGCGGCCGTGTGTGACATCCACCTCGCCTGGGGTGGCAATGCGTGAGTAACCGGCGGCGCGACCACCGGACTCGGTGCGACCTTGCAGCACTTTTTGCCGACGCGCCTCAAGCCGATGGGCGCCTTCTTCCAGCAGATCGGGGGTCATTTATCGCCCCCTTTGGCAGCCGACGGATTGCCGCGCGGCAGTCGCAATGCCGAAATCCTTTTAACCAAGCCGACCACGCCATTCGGCAGAAACAGCGTTACACCAATGAAGAGTGCCCCCAGAAAATACAGCCAGAACTCAGGGTAGGCCACGGTCAGCCAGCTCTTGGCGCCATTGACGATGAAGGCGCCCACAATCGGCCCGACCAGCGTGGCGCGCCCGCCCACCGCCGCCCAGATGGCGATTTCGATCGAGTTGGCCGGGCTCATCTCACTCGGATTGATGATGCCCACTTGCGGCACATACAAGGCCCCGGCCACGCCGCACATCATGGCCGAGATGGTCCAGATGGTGAGCTTGTAGCCGACCGGGTTGTAGCCTGAGAACATGACCCGTGTTTCCGCATCGCGCACTGCTTGCAGCACACGGCCAAACTTGCTTCTCACCAGCCAGCGCGCCAGCAGGAAGAACCCCAGCAGCGTCAACCCCGTCAGCACAAACAGCGTCATGCGCATGGAGGGCGTGGCAATCGGGATGTCCAAAATCCGCTTGAAATCGGTGAAACCGTTGTTACCGCCAAAACCGGTCTCGTTGCGAAAGAACAGCAGCATGGCGGCAAAGGTCAAGGCCTGCGTGATGATGGAGAAGTACACCCCCTTGATGCGCGAGCGGAAGGCAAAGTAACCAAACACAAAGGCCACCACACCTGGCACCGCCACCACCAGAAACAGCGTAGCGGCGAAGCTGTCGCTGAAGGTCCAGTGCCAGGGCAGCTCTTTCCAGTCGAGAAACACCATGAAATCCGGCAGATTGCTTTTGTAGTGGCCGTCCGCACCAATCTGGCGCATCAGGTACATGCCCATGACGTAGCCGCCCAGCGCAAAAAAGACGCCATGCCCCAGACTCAGGATGCCGGTGTAGCCCCAGATCAGGTCCATCGCCAGCGCGCAGATGGCGTAGCACATGATCTTGCCCACCAGCCCGACGGCGTAGTCGCTCAGATAAAACACGCTCTCTTTGGGCACCAACAAATTGAGCGCGGGCGCTGCGGCACACACCACGATCAAGGCAAACAAGAAGCTGCCCCAGCCGGCGCGCGAGAGCAGCGGGCTTCTGGCGGGCAGTGGATTGCCGCGCTGCGCTCGCAATGACGCAGCCGCGGTGATTGGCGAAGTCGTCGTCAAAGGCGTCGAAGTGTTTGTGGCCGTGTTCATCTTTTATGCCTCCGCAGAGCGGCCCTTCATGGCAAAGATGCCCTGCGGTCGCTTCTGGATGAAGATGATGATGATGACCAGAACCGCAATCTTGGCCAGCACGGCACCGGTCCAGCCCTCCAGAAACTTATTCAAAATGCCCAGCCCCATGGCAGCATAGACCGTGCCCGCCAACTGGCCCACACCACCCAGCACCACCACCATGAACGAGTCCACGATGTAGCCCTGCCCCAAGTCCGGCCCGACGTTGCCGACCTGGCTCAAGGCGCAGCCCGCCAGCCCGGCAATGCCGGAGCCCAGTGCAAAGGCGTAGGTGTCGATGCGCGCGGTGTTGACGCCCATGCACGCTGCGATCGGGCGGTTTTGCGTCACGCCGCGCACAAACAAGCCCAAGCGCGTCCTGCTGATCAGCCAGGCCACCGAGCCCAACACAAAGATGGCAAAGCCGATGATCACCAGGCGGTTGTAGGGCAGCGACAGGTTGCCCAGCACCTGCACGCCACCGCTCATCCACGACGGGTTTTCAACGCCCACGTTTTGCGCGCCAAACAAGGTGCGCGCCAATTGCATCAGCATCAGACTGATGCCCCAGGTGGCCAGCAGGGTTTCCAGCGGGCGGCCGTACAGGTGACGAATCACGCTGCGCTCCAGCGCCGCACCCATCAGGGCCGCCGCCATGAACGCCACCGGCACCGAGGCCAGCAAGTACCAGTCAAAAGCGCCCGGCAGGTATTTTTGAAACAGGCCCTGCACCGCGTAGGTCGCATACGCTCCTATCATCATCAGCTCGCCATGCGCCATGTTGATAACCCCCATCAGCCCGTAGGTGATGGCCAGGCCCAGCGCCACCAGCAGCAAGATGGAGCCCAGGCTGATGCCGCTGAACATGGCGCCCAGACGGTCGCCCCAGGCCAGAGCCGCTTCGACCTGGCGCAGTGCTTTTTGCAATTCTGCTTTGACGGCTGGCTCAGTCTCTTCGGCCAGCCGCGCCAGCAGCACAGTTTTGGTGCTGGCCTGCGTGCTGCTACCCAGCAACTTGGCAGCTTCGAGTCGCTTGGTTTTGTCGGGGCTGTGCAGCAGCGCTGCCGCGCGCACCAAGTTCAACTGTTCTTTGATTGCAGGGTTTTGCTCGGCCGCCAATGCCCGCTCGATCAGCGGTAACTTGGTCTCATCTGCGTCACGCTGCAACTGAGCGATGGCTGCCACGCGAATTTTCTCGTCTTTGGAAAACAGCTTGAGTGTTGCCAGCGCGGAATCCAGCGCGCTGCGCATGCGGTTGTTGTTGATGACGTCTTCAGCGGTGTCCGGCACGGCGGCCAGGGCACCGGTCACAGGGTCAAAGCCCTTGCCATCTTTGATAACGAATACCTGGTCACCGGCCACTTTGACGGCATCGTCCGACAGAGCCTGCAAAAACGCAGCGGTACGGTCATCAGCCGTGCTCATCGCTTTGTTCAAAGCCGCCACGCGCGCATCGGTTTCGCCAGAGGCCATTGCTTTCGCTTCATCCACCGTTATGGAATGGGCGTTGACAGCTACCAACAGCGTGGCCACCAGGGCGAGAGATCGAATCAGCATAAGGGCACTACTATAAATTACCGTTCACCCTGAGCTTGGCCTGTCCTGAGCTTGTCGAAGGGTCGAAGGGTCTGCTCGCTAAGTGCTTGGTTTTATTAGCTAAAGGCTTCGACAGGCTCAGCCGGAACGGGGTTTGGTGAATTTATAGAAGTGCCCATAAGTAGCACTACAGCTCCTTGTCCAACTGCAAAACGGGGATGGGAAGAAGCTACAGCAAGCGGTCCGAGCTGGGGTTTACCCAGATCGGACAGCCAACGTTCTTGTTACTTCTTCGTCGGCTCGTCCGGCTTCTTGTCATTGCCCTCAATGTACGGGCTCCATGGCTTGGCTTTGACCGGGCCGGGGGTTTTCCAGACCACGTTGAACTGGCCATCGGCCTTGATCTCGCCAATGAACACACTCTTGTGCAGGTGATGGTTTTTCTCGTCCATCTTGCTCACGATGCCGCTGGGCGCCTTGAAGGTCTGGCCCGCCATGGCGGCGATGACCTTGTCGACATCGGTGGACTTGGCCTTTTCAACCGCCTGCTTCCACATATTGATGCCGATGTAGGTGGCTTCCATCGGGTCGTTGGTCAGGGGCTTGTCGGCGCCGGGCAGCTTCTTGGCCTTGGCGTAGGCCGACCACTTCTTGATGAACTCATCATTGGTCGGGTTCTTGATCGACTGGAAGTAGTTCCAGGCGGCCAGGTGACCGACCAGCGGCTTGGTGTCGACGCCGCGCAATTCTTCCTCGCCCACCGAGAAGGCGACGACCGGCACGTCCTTGGCCTTCAGGCCGGCGTTGCCGAGCTCCTTGTAGAAGGGCACGTTGGAGTCGCCATTGATGGTGGACACCACGGCGGTCTTGCCCCCGGCGGAGAATTTCTTGATGTCAGCCACGATGGTCTGGTAATCAGAATGGCCAAACGGGGTGTACTTTTCATCAATGTCAGTGTCTTTCACGCCCTTGGATTTCAGGTAGGCGCGCAGAATCTTGTTGGTAGTGCGCGGGTACACATAGTCGGTGCCCAGCAGCACCCAGCGCTTGGCACCGCCGCCGTCCTTGCTCATCAGGTAATCGACAGCCGGAATGGCCTGCTGATTGGGCGCCGCGCCGGTGTAGAACACGTTTTTGGACAACTCTTCACCCTCGTACTGAACCGGGTAGAACAGCAGGCCGTTGAGTTCTTCCAGTACCGGCAACACCGACTTGCGCGACACCGAAGTCCAGCAGCCAAAGATCACAGCGACCTTGTCCTGCGTCAGCAACTGCTTGGTTTTTTCCGCAAACAGCGGCCAGTTGGAGGCCGGGTCAACAATGACCGCCTCCAGCTTCTTGCCCAACACGCCGCCTTTGGCATTGATCTCTTCAATGGCCATCAGCACGGTGTCTTTCAACACGGTCTCCGAGATGGCCATCGTGCCTGACAGGCTGTGCAAAATGCCGACCTTGATGGTGTGATTTGCGGCCAGAACCTGGGTTGAAAATGTCAGTGCGCCGGTGGCGGTGGCGACCGCAGCGGCTATGGCTTTGAGATGTTCTCGACGATGCATCATGATTCTCCAATACTGGGTTAGTTGGGTTGGCAGTTCGAAATCAAACGGCTGCAAGGGCTAACGCAAACACCATGCCAAACAAATTGCACCAAAATGAGGCAATACTTGCCTTATGGGCACAGATGTTGCGTAGACTACGTAACCCAATCTAAGTCACCGGATGAATGCACCAAAATGGAACTGACGCCCCGCGAAAAAGACAAGCTGCTGATATTTACCGCCGGTTTGCTAGCGGAGCGCCGCAAGGCACGCGGCCTCAAACTCAACTACCCCGAGGCCATGGCGCTGATCAGCGCCGCCGTGATGGAAGGCGCGCGCGACGGCCAGACCGTGGCGCAATTGATGAGCCTGGGGCGCACCATCCTGACGCGTGACGATGTGATGGACGGCATTGCCGAGATGATTCCCGACATACAGGTCGAAGCCACTTTCCCCGACGGCACCAAGCTGGTCACCGTGCATCAGCCGATTGTTTGAGCCTGACTTTAATCTTTCGAAGCTTGTCTCCGGTGCCGGGGAGTGCACACGACTCCACGGCATGCGCTTCGATACTCGGCGGTTGGCCAAGGACGAGGTGATCGACTGGATCACCTTCTACAACCATCGCCGGTTGCATTCAACGCTGGGCTATACCAGCCCGATGGCGTTCGAGAAGAAATGGCAATGGCTTGGCAGCATAATGAGTGAGCCATGGTAGACCTTAAACGAGGGCAAGGTCACAGGCTAAGTGTGCAAGCGGTCTCGGGGGAGCAAGGTGATGAGCGTGGGTAGCAAACAGGTCGGTTCACGGCCATGGTTTTATATCGTCATGGCGTTCGTCGCGCTCGTCGTGGCGCTGACGGGGTTTACAGGGACGTTCTTCGTGCCCTTGGCCAAGGGACGGTTCGAGGCTCCACCCGTGGTCTTCGTTCATGGGGCGCTGTTCTTTGCCTGGATCCTGTTGTTCGTGATTCAGCCGAGCCTGATCAGATGGTGGAGCTATCGGCCACATAAGATATTGGGCGCGGTGGGCGTGGTGCTGGCACTGGCCATGGCCTGGTCGGGTGTCGACGTCATGATGTACGCCGTGAAACGAGACTTCGCGGCGGGTGGCGGAGAGGAGGCGATTTTGCCCATCCTGAGCACGTGCATCGCGATGGCCGTGTTTCTCGGACTGGTGTTGGCCGGGGCGATGTTCCGGGGCAAAGTCGAGACGCACAAGCGGCTGATGCTACTGGCGACCCTAGTGGTGCTATGGCCGGCCTGGTTTCGACTCAGGCACTATTTTCCCAGTCTCCCGGGTCCCGATGCCTGGTTCGCGGTCGTGGCGGCCGACTTGCTGATGGTGGCTAGCATTTTGGCTTGCATGGTTCGGGACCGACTGGTTCTGGGGCGGATTCATCCCGTCTATCTGTGGGTGGGCTCGGCTATCATCGCCAAACATGCGTTGGAGTGGATGCTGCAAGACACCCCGCTGTGGCGCACCGCAGCTCATGCCGTGTTCAAACTGCTGAGCTGAGACGGGAAACGCCGTAACTGTGTAAACGTGCCTTCCTAAAAACCACTTCATTGATGCCATGAACACCAAAACTACTCTTAAATTCATAGCTGTAGCAACAATGAATACGCTTTCCATCAGCGTATTTGCTCATGACGGGCACGGATTGCCCGGCGCGCATTGGCACGCTACCGATGTACTGGGATTTGTGGTGCTTGGCGCGGCCGTGGCAGTGGCTATCTGGCTGTCACGAGGCAAAAAGTGAGGCCAGCATGACACCCGGCGAAATCATCACCGACGGCCCCGACCACACGCTCAATCCGGGTCGGCGCACCCTCACGCTGGTCGTGGTCAACACGGCTGACCGTCCGATTCAGGTGGGCTCGCACTACCACTTTGCCGAAACCAACGGCGCGCTGGGCTTTGAGCGCGCCGCCGCGCAAGGCATGCGCCTGAACATTGCGTCAGGCTCGGCCGTGCGCTTCGAGCCGGGACAGCAGCGCACGGTTGAATTGGTGGACTACGCCGGGGATCGGCTGGTATACGGGTTTCGCGGGCTGACGCAGGGGAAGGTTTGACTGCGTTGGCGTAGGTGGGAGCAGGCCGACCGTGAAAGTAAGGGGCTGGCCGACCACAAAGCGTGGCCGGAGACCCGGATGTATAAATTACCACTGACCACAGAAAGACCGCAGTACGGCCAGTCCCGCTTGACTGCCGGGTAGGCCTCACTTTGCAATAGGTTCACCAATTCGCCAAAGTACACCGCTTGGATCTAGCAATGGGAAGTCGCGCATGCCCCACGGTCGGTCTTCAGGCTTCTCAACGGCGATATCGAACTGGCGAGCAATGGGTTCGATGTGCGCCCACCATGCGTCGACATTTTCGACGAGAAGATGCATCTTGAAATTATCAGTGCATTCTTGAACATGAAAATTCTGGAGCAAAAAGGCAGATTCGGATTCAAACTTGAAGTAGGCCAGTTCCTGCGTGGACCAGATGCAAGTGAATCCAATTGCTTCATAGAACCTCTTAGACCGTGCAAAGTCCTTGGCGGGTACGAACGCCTTCGCTTCTTTGGCAACGAGTTTCGGGGTCATGTTCAACTCCCATTGAAGCGACTGACGGATGCCAGCTCGCAAGGTGGATTTGTGAGGCCTCAACAATCAGCGTTTATCCGCCGCGCCGTAAAGCCAGCACAAGGCGAAGACATCAATCGCGACGGATAAACCATGTTGGACTGAACCGCCTGTGCTGCGGTCGTGTTGCGGTAGTTGCACTATAAGGGGATTTGATTCAATCGCCCTAGCTCTGCGACAGATTATGACCCCGCGCAGCGCCATCCGCACGGTGCAGGAGCTGTTGGGTCACAGCGATGTAAGCACCACCATGATGGCTGTTTGCGCACGGCTGGTAAGCGTAGATAGCTGCGATTTTCGCAGCAAAATACTACATCGCGTTACCGCGCCAGCACCCCGCCACCGTGCGCACCGTATGCTTGTGCAATTTCACCGCATCATCAAGTGCCGTCGCCACCTCACCTCACACTCTTTTGGCGCATTTCTTGCGTAAACTTCCCCAAATCAAGCAAGGAGAATAAACATGGCAAGCATTGGGCGACGCGCCTACGCCGAAATTTTCGGCCCCACGGTGGGCGACCGGGTGCGCCTGGCCGACACGGATTTGATGATTGAAGTGGAACAAGACTTCACGCTAGTCGCAGGCGGCTATGGCGAGGAAGTCAAGTTCGGCGGCGGCAAGACGATTCGCGACGGCATGGCGCAATCGCAAAGAACACGCGACGGCGCAGGCAACGGCCCCGAGGGTGGCGGTGCCGTGGACTGCGTCATGACCAACGCGCTGATTCTGGACCACTGGGGCATCATCAAGGCCGATATCGGGCTCAAGGGCGGGCGCATCGTAGCCATTGGCAAGGCCGGCAACCCGGACGTGCAGCCGGGGGTGGACATCATCATCGGCCCCGGCACGGAGGTCATCAGTTGCGAGGGCAACATCGTCACCGCCGGGGGCATCGATTGCCACATTCATTTCATCTGCCCGCAGCAGATAGAAGAAGCGTTGGCCTCGGGTGTCACCACCATGTTGGGCGGTGGCACCGGTCCGGCCACCGGCACCTTTGCCACCACCTGCACGCCCGGGCCCTGGAACATCGAGCGCATGCTGCAGGCGGCCGACGCCTTCCCGATGAACCTGGGCTTTTTCGGCAAGGGCAATGCCTCACTGCCGGCGGCGCTGCATGAGCAGATCAACGCCGGGGTGATTGGCATGAAACTGCACGAAGACTGGGGCAGCACGCCCGCGGCCATCAGCAACTGCCTGGACGTGGCCGACGAGACCGACGTGCAGGTGGCGATTCACTCCGACACGCTGAACGAATCAGGCTTTGTGGAAGACACCATTGCCGCCACAAAAGACAAGAACGGGGAAGGCCGGGGCCTGTGTGCGTTCCATACCGAAGGAGCCGGCGGCGGTCACGCGCCCGACATTCTGCGCGTGGTGGGCGAGGCCAATTTTTTGCCTTCTTCCACCAACCCCACCATGCCCTACACGGTGAACACGCTCGACGAGCATGTGGACATGCTGATGGTGTGCCACCACCTGAACGCATCGATTGCCGAGGACCTGGCGTTTGCCGAGAGCCGTATCCGCCGCGAGACCATTGCCGCCGAAGACGTGCTGCACGACCTGGGCGCCATCAGCATGATGAGCAGCGACAGCCAGGCCATGGGGCGCGTCGGCGAAGTCATCATCCGCACCTGGCAAACCGCGCACAAGATGAAGGGGCAACGCGGCTGGCTGGGGCCCTCAAGATCAGGGCAGGCATCCGCTACGTGCGGTCCGGCTGAGTCTGTTGAAGCGGCCCAGCGCAACGACAACTTTCGCGCCAAGCGCTACATCGCCAAGTACACCATCAACCCGGCCATTGCCCACGGCATCAGCCACGAGGTGGGCAGCATCGAGGTGGGCAAATGGGCTGATCTGGTAGTGTGGAAGCCCGCCTTCTTTGGCGTCAAACCAGCACTGATTCTGAAAGGCGGCTTCATCGCCATGGCCGCCATGGGCGACCCCAACGCGTCCATCCCGACGCCGCAGCCGGTGCATTACCGGCCCATGTTTGGCGCGTATGGCGGCGCGCTGACGATGGGTTCACTTACCTTTGTGTCGCAAGCCGGATTGAATGCAGGCATCAAGGAGCGCTTTGGCCTGACCAAGACTTTGAGCGCCGTCAAGAACATTCGCGGCGTGCGCAAGCAGCACATGATTCACAACAGCTACCTGCCAAAAATGGAGATTGACGCGCAGACCTACCGCGTTCGCGCCGACGGCCAGTTGCTGACCTGCGAGCCTGCGCTCAGTCTGCCGATGGCGCAACGGTATTTTCTGTTTTGAGCCGCGATAAAAGAGGTTTAGCGGGGTTGGATATGCGCGCCAATCCAGGCGCCAAAAGCGGCTTCGTCGATATCGCCAGCGGCGACATCGAGCATCGTCAAAGTCGCTTCTGCCTGCGTTGCCTGCAATCGAAAGCCATTGAGCATCAAGAACAAGCCGACCGCCAAAAACGCAGCACGCTTGTTGCCATCAACGAACGCATGGTTTTTGGCAAGGCCCACGCCATACGATGCCGCCAGGCTTGCCGCATCCGGTTGTTCATACAGCGCCAAGTTAAGCGGGCGTGCCAACGCAGAGTCCAAAAGACCTTCATCGCGCAAGCCACAAGCACCGCCGTGTTCGACCAAGCTTTCATCATGCAACAACAGCAGAACCTGGCGGTTGATCCACCTCCAGTCGCTCATTTGGCCAACTGATGAAAAGTTTCACGGTACTCATGCATAAACGCCCGGCCAGCCTGAAGTTGCGCCTCCATCTCCGGGTCGTAAGGCGTCAACGTGACCCCATTCGCCGACTCCGTCCAGAACAACGAATCGCCTTTTTCAAGCTTCAGGCGCGCCAGCAATTTCTTGGGCAAAATCACACCGACCGAGTTGCCAATTTGAGTCAATTTAAGTGCCGACATTTCAAACCTCCTAGTTATAACGTTTATTATATTATCCGAAATCCCCTTTCCTATCAAGCAGGCCTACTGACCGTTTCCCGCTTATGAACCCTATTTGTAACTACTCAGGTCCCTGTAGGGTGGGCATCGCCCACGCAATCCCCGACTTGGCCCGATTCATGAAGCCAGCGTGGGCAGTGCCCACCCTACGAATCAGCAAGACCTGAGTCGTTACCCTTATTCCAACCATGCTAACCACCAACAAACTGATTGAACAGGCCAAGGGTCTGGCCCCGACCCTGCTCAAGCGCGCCGCAACCGTGGAGCTCGACTGGGACGTGCGCCAGAAGAGCCGCTTTGACACCACCGATTCACAAGGTCGGCACTTGGGCGTGTTCCTGCCGCGCGGCACCGTGCTGCGCGGCGGCGATGTGCTGGTGGCCGAAGATGGCTCGCTGATTCTGGTGCTGGCCGCGCCGCAGCCGGTGCTGGTGATCACCGCTTGCACCTCGCACGGCAGCCCGTTCGACCTGACCCGCGCGGCCTACCACTTGGGCAATCGCCATGTGCCGATCGAGATCAAACCCGACCACCTGAAGATTGAGCCCGACCACGTGCTGGCCGACCTGCTGCGCGCCATGCATCTGACGGTGCGCGAAGCGGTTGAAGCCTTCGAGCCGGAAGGCGGCGCCTATTCTGCCGCCGGGCACGACCATGCCCACGCAACACCAAAACCCAAGTCACCCATCATTGCGATTGCAGCCGCAGCGCCCCACGTCCATGGGCCTGGCTGCAAGCACGCCCACTGACACGCCAACCCATGCGCGACGCCAGCCTGATGCAGCTCATGTGGCTGGCTTCGCCCGCGCTGCCGATCGGCGGCTTCTCCTACTCGGAATGCTTTGAGGCGGCCGTGGATACCGGGCGGGTCACGACCGAAGCCCACGCCTCGGCCTGGCTGCTGGACCAACTCCACCTGAGTCTGGCACGCAGTGATCTCGCCGTGCTAGCTCAGGCCGTAGCCGCTTGGCGATGCGGCGACCCCGTGCGCATCGCCGCGCTCAATGCCTGGGTTCTGCAGACCCGCGAAAGCAGCGAGTTGCGTGCGCAGGCCGAGCAGATGGGCCGGTCCCTGCTGGAATGGCTGCGCAACCACACCACCGCCCGCACGGCGCAAATCAACACGTTGGCCGCCCTGCAACCTACCTACCCGGTCGCTTTTGCCCTGGCGGCAAGTGCCACAGACGCCCCGTTGCGCGACTGCCTGCTGACCTACGCGTTCGGCTGGGCCGAGAACATGGTGCAAGCCGCCATCAAGTCGGTGCCGCTGGGCCAAAGCGCAGGGCAGCGCATCCTGTCCGCCCTCACCGCCGGGATTCCCGCCGCCGTGGACCATGCGCTGAGCCTGGCTGACGGTGAGCGCCAGGCTTTCTCCCCCATGCTCGCCATTTTGAGCGCGCAGCATGAGGTTCAATACTCACGCCTGTTCCGGTCCTGAAAGCCCTTAGGACTCGTTGAGAAATAACATGCACATTTGGCTCGCCAGCTTCGGGCGCCCTGCGTTGTTGCGAATCGCTTGTGTGGCAGAGCCACACGGCACGCTTCGCGCCTAGCATGGCATCCCGAATCCGACGCCCAAATGCACAGCTTATTCCTCAACGAGCCCTTACCAGAAAGCCCTGCCCATGTCTGCCCTGCACCATATTGCGAACCGCACCAAGAAACTGCCGCCCCTGCGCGTGGGCATCGGCGGCCCGGTCGGTTCCGGCAAAACGACCCTGCTGGAGATGCTGTGCAAGAGTATGCGCGACCGGTACGACCTGGTGGTCATCACCAACGACATCTACACCAAGGAAGATCAGCGCTTGCTGACCGAGAGCGGCGCACTGGCGGCTGAGCGCATCATGGGGGTGGAGACCGGTGGCTGCCCGCACACCGCCATCCGTGAAGACGCCTCCATCAATTTGGAGGCCATCGACCGCATGCTGGTGGACTTTCCGGATGCCGACATCGTGTTCATCGAGAGCGGCGGCGACAACCTGGCCGCCACCTTCAGCCCCGAACTGAGCGACCTCACCATCTACGTCATCGATGTCGCGGGGGGTGAAAAGATTCCGCGCAAAGGCGGCCCCGGCATCACCAAAAGCGATTTGCTCGTGATCAACAAAACTGATCTAGCACCCTACGTCGGCGCCGACCTGGGCGTGATGGCGGCCGACACCACCCGCATGCGCAGCGGCCCTAAGGGGCTCAAGCCCTTTGTAATGACCAATTTGAAGACCCAAGTCGGCCTGGACCAAGTGATTGCCTTCATCGAAACCAAAGGCATGCTGCAGGTCTGACCTTTGCGAATAACCCCAACGCTGAAACTGTGGCACAGTCCTATGAGCCCCGGGGTTTTTGGGGTCAGACACCAATTTCGCTACAGTGCAAGCACTGCACCCTACGGGTGAGCCAAAGGCTAGTCGCATTTGGGCTCTGACCCCAAAAACCCCATTAGTCCTGAAAATTCCAGCCAACCCGAGTTGTTGACCGACGCCGATAGCAGCCAAAAATACCATGCCCACCCTCATTTGCAACTGCAACCAGACCATGCCCCTGGACACCCAGACGCTGGGGGCTGCACTCAATGAAAATCTGACGCTGCATTCGACGCTGTGCCGGCGTGAAACCGCGGCGTTCCAGAAGGCACTTCAATCCAGCGAGGACGTCGTGGTGGCTTGCACCCAGGAGAAGCGTCTCTTTGCCGCACTGGGGCAGCAGACCGAAGGCGTGACGCGCAGCGCAGAACCGCTTCAAGCAAGCGCGAGCCCCCTCGGGGGGCAGCGTAGCGCAGCGGAGCGTGGGGGCTCCGTATCGTCCATCAAGTTTGTCAATATTCGCGAAACCGCTGGCTGGGGCAAAGACGCCTCCAGCGCCATGCCAAAAATTGCGGCGCTGCTGGCCGCCGCACGCCTACCCGACCCCGAGCCGGTGGCCACTGTCACCTACAAAAGCGGCGGCCGACTGCTGATTGTGGGCGCGCTTGACCAGGCAGAGCAGGTGGCTGCGCTGGTGGAAGACGTGCTGGATGTGACGATTTTTTCGCAGGGTGTGTCGCCCGGCGCTGAATCGGCCCCGCCTGACCAAGAGCGAAAATACCCAGTCATCAGCGGCAGCGCGCCGCAACTCAAAGGCTGGCTGGGAGCGTTTGAGCTGGCGTGGGAGCGCGACAACCCGATTGACCTGGACCTGTGCACGCGTTGCAATGCCTGTATCGCGGTGTGCCCTGAAGGTGCGATCGGCCTCGACTACCAGATTGACATGAATCGCTGCAAACCAACCCAATCAGCGTGCGTGACTGCTTGCGCCGCGGCCGGTGCGATTGACTTCACCCGGGCTGCGCAAACCCTTACCGAGCGTTTCGATCTGGTGCTTGATCTGGGGTCCAAGCCCTTGGTGGCATTGCATGCGCCTCCGCAGGGTTATTTTTCATGGGGTGCGGCAGGCACTGCTTTGGGCCTGGCTGCGCCGGGTTTCTTGAGCACGGTCGTCAAGCTGCGCGACATGGTTGGCGAGTTTGAAAAGCCCAAATTTTTTACCTACAAACAAAATATCTGTGCGCACAGCCGCAACGAAACCGTCGGTTGCAATGCCTGCGTGGAGATCTGCTCGGCGCAAGCTATTAGCAGCGACAAACACCTCAAGCAGATCAAGGTCAACCCCAACCTTTGCATAGGCTGCGGCGCCTGCACCACGGTCTGCCCGACGGGTGCGCTGACTTACGCTTATCCCCGTGCCAGCGAGCAGGGCGTGCGGCTCAAGACCCTGCTTTCGACTTACGTCAAAGCTGGCGGCGCGCATCCGGTTTTGCTGTTTCACAGCCAGGGCCGCGGCCAGCAGGCTGTGGAAGCCCTGGGCCGCGCCGCTCAGTTGCAAAAAACCGTGCGCGGTGTGCCTGCCAATGTCATTCCTCAAGCCCTGTTTCACACCGCCAGTCTGGGCATGGATGTTTGGTTGAGTGCCATCGCATGGGGTGCTGCACAGGTGGCCGTGCTGGTCACAGACGAGGAAGCGCCCGCTTATCTGGATGGCATGGAAGACCAGATGCGGGTGGCGCAAGCCATTCTCAACGGCCTGGGCTATGCGGGTGTTCACTTTCATCTGCTGCGCGCCCAAAGCGGGGGCGGTGCCCAGGCTGTCACGAGTCTGGATGCCAGTCTGCAAGCCCTTGGCCGAGCCCGGCCCACGCTGCCTTCAAGCGCAGCACGCTTCGCGATAGTGCAGGAAAAGCGCAGCACGCTTGATTTCGCGCTGGACCATTTGATAACCCAGGCACCTGCCGTGTTGCCCGAAGCGATTGAACTGCCCAGACAGGGTTCGGCGTTTGGAACTCTGGTCATCAACAAAGACACCTGCACGATGTGCCTGAGCTGCGTCAGTGCCTGCCCGGCCAACGCCCTGCAGGACAACCCTGAGCTTCCCCAGCTCAAATTTGTCGAGAAAAATTGTGTGCAGTGCGGCCTGTGCGCCACGACCTGTCCGGAAGATGCCATTACCCTGCAACCGCGCCTGCTGCTGACGCCGCAACGCAAGGAGGCACGCGTGCTGAACGAGATGCAGCCCTATGCTTGCATCCGCTGCAGCAAGCCTTTTGGTACCCTCAAAGCCATTGAGGTCATGCTGGGCAAGCTGGCCGGGCATGCGATGTTCCAGGGCGCGGCGGCCGAGCGCCTGAAAATGTGCGGGGACTGCCGCGTCATCGATATCTACTCGGCCCCCGACGAAGTCAAGATCACCGACATCCGCTAAACGTTTAATTCTTCATGACCCTACAAGCCCAACTCGTGCCGTCCACACTGGACGAAGAAACCGCCCGCGCGGAAGTCTACGGTTTGCTGTCCGCGCTGTATTACGCGCCGCCGACGGCAGAACTGATAAGCAACATCCGGGTGGCTGTGACCGAAGCGCCTGCGGCCGGTGCCTTGCTTGAAACCTCGTGGGGTGAACTTGTTGCCGCCGCCCGCAGGCTGTCCCCCGAGGACGTGGCGCGGGAATACGATGCGCTGTTTGGCGGCGTCGGCAAGCCCGAGGTTTATCTGTTTGGCTCCCACTACCTCAGCGGTTTTCTGAACGAAAAACCGCTGGCGGCACTGCGTACCGATCTGGAGGCGCTGGGTCTGGCGCGCGACGAAGCCATGCCTGAAACCGAAGACCACATCGCCTATCTGTGCGAGGTCATGCGCTACCTGATTGCGGGCGACGATGTGGAGGTCGCCAACCTGACGCGGCAGCGCGAATTTTTTGCGCGCCATCTTCAGCCTTGGGCGACGAGTCTGTGCGACGTGGTCAGCGCGCATCCGCAGGCTGATTTTTATCGCTGCGTCGCGGAATTCACACAGACCTTCATCAGCGTTGAAACCCAGGGCTTTGACATGCTGGTTTGATCTGCGCAGCAGCGGTTCTCAAAATGCGACACTTTCGACGGATTACTGCAGGTAAGCCCACATCGAAATGCCAATCTCAACGACAACTGAAAGGCTGGCGATGGCTATGCCAGCAATTTCGTATCCGCGGATCACACGATGCGGTTCCCACTGCATTTCGTGCAGCAATCGATTGACGCGTTGGCTATTAGGCCGTTCCAGAAAATCGTCTGGAAGATTCGGGTGAGACAAATGCATTGTCATGACCATTCTCCTGGTTGAATGCGTTACAAATATGAACTGATTCAAAAAGTCACGTCGGCTTCAACTTCGTCGGCGCGTGCATGCCCGGCTCGCGCAAATGAAGCGTTCAGCAGGTTCACCTCCTTGTCAGAACGTCGCATGGAGCGGCGCGGGGTCACCTTCGCGTGCCGCGCGCTCGTGGCCCTGGAGGATGAACGCCCGGTATTCTTCCGCACTCACGACCGGATAGGGCACGAACGGCGCGCGGGGTGAAGCGACGGCTTCCGGGGCGCCGAGGTTGCTGGCTGTGACGTCCGGCTGCAATACGCTTGCGACCACCGCGACCACCGCGACCACCGCGAAGGCCGCGATGGCCGCAAAGGTGGGCGTCCGGGTGACCTCTTCGTTCTGCCGCGTGTTCAAATTGACCACGAGGTTGCCTCCGTGATTGATTGAGGCCTCGCGTGGTGCGAAAATGGAAGGTTCGAACCGCAAGAGCACACGCGGCCACCGTATGTGGACAGACTGAAACCATTCATGGGTGAGTAACATGGAAAGATTCCTTGAGCAACCCTGTTGATACCGTTATCAACAATATGTGATTGCAGGAGCTACTCTAGGCTTTGCGCGCAGCAGGAAACATCAGGAAACGTCCCCCATCGGGGCTCAGGGAAACCCTGATTTCGCCCTCGGGGTTGCCATTACCCGACCGAGATCACTGACCTTCCAGCCACTGCCCCGCAAAGCGAATCAGGTCTGCGCCCGATTGCAACTGCAGTTTTTCCTTCAGGCTGGCGCGGTGGGTTTCGATGGTCTTGATGCTGCGGTTGAGCTTTTCACTGATCTGGCGTGTGCTAAAGCCAAGTCCGAGCAAGTGCAGAATCTCGAACTCGCGTTCACTCAAGCCGGCGATGGGGCTGGTGCTGATGCCGCCGGGGTTCCCCGTCCTTTGCCGTGCGCTACCCCACCGGGTGCGAGCGCAGCGCTTTCAAACGACAGGCCACGACTCTTGATGTTGGCTGCGTTCTTGGCTCGGTCAAATTCGATTTGCATGACCTTGCCGGGTGCAGCCGCCGGATTTAATTGGAGTTTGACCCCAATTCTTTCCGCAACGCCAAGCGGCCCCACTGGCAGCGGGGCGCTCAGGAGAGAAGCGCGCGGCGCGAAATACGGACTACAGAATCCGGTAAATTTCCCAGTGGCTCGTGCCGGAGACGATGTGGGATTCGAGATCCTTGCTCCATTGCTTGTGCGCGGCAATCGTAGCCAGTTTTTCCCAAACCTGATCCAGCTCGGCGAGGTCCTTGATCTGATGTTCCGTCTGGATCGTCGCCTCCAGTGCGCCGATCGAGCCGGTAAGCAAACGTGCCTTGTCCGCAGTGAAACCAGCCTGAGGTCCGATTTCACGCAGCCAACGCTGCATCAGGTCAATCACCTGCTGTTTGTATCCGAACTTTGCATTGATGCTCCAACGGGCAATCATCATGGCTTGTCTCCTAAAAAATGGAATATGACAGCGGCGGTGTTTCAAGGATAGGAATTTCAACGCCACTTTTTGAACTATCCCCTGCTTTTCTCATTTCGATACACCCGAAACTTCAGGTGAATATGGGATGGCGGTTATGGCTTCGCGTACTGCTCCGCACTCATCACTTCTATACCCACAAACCGCTCGTTCCCATCGACCCACGCGTCGTGCCCAGGCGGAATCGTGTACGAGTCGCCGGCCACGATGTTCTTCTGCGTACCGTCCTTCATTCGGACCGTCAGGCACCCGGAAACTGCATATCCGACGTGCGAGGCCTGGCAGGATTCGGTTTTGACAACCGGCTTTATGCATTCGGACCAGCGCCAGCCCGGTTCGAAGTTGAAACGGCCCAGAGTGAATCCCTCTAAACGAACAACCTCGACGCGGGTCTTGTTCGGGGTGCGGACTTCGTCGGGTGACTGGTGCGACTTTACTTCGAACTTTGCTACGGTTACTGGAGTTGTCATGACTTTTCTCCTGGTTTGTGCTTGATGGTCGGCGGCATGATTGCCGCCACCGAGGATCAATATAGTAGGTTTGGCCTTGGCTTTTGTTGATAAAGATCAATAAAAAAACAAAAGCCCGCGCGAGAAATGTGACCGGCCTAGGCAGGTGCATCAGTCCTTGAAATCACCGCCAAAACCATACACGAACGAGTCGAGATTGAGGTGTTCGCGGATGGCCGCGTTCAGCTGTTTCAGCACGGATAGAGTTTGCGCCCCATCATCCCAAACCACGCACCGCGCTGCCCATGGACACAGCCCTACCCCGGCGCGGCCTTCGCCACCCATTACAGGTTCACCACACTGTGCGCTGGTCTTCGGGGTAGTCGGGTGCTGATTGGCTGGTCATATCCCAGTCCGGCATGGCATCCACACCCTCCCCCGGTTTCTGCGCAGCACAGTCATCCCACAACGGTGGCCCGCGTGCCGGGGTGATGCGCGGAGCTTGGCTGTCGACGCCGATGTGCTCCAGGATCTTGTCGATGTCTGCGCTGAAGGTGATGAAGGCGATGATGCGCATGGGACCAAAGCAGTGCGGCCCACAGGTAGTGCGAGGGTGGGCGCGGTTTGGGCTTGGCTTGCGCCTCAGATGGGAGCGTTACGCCAGATACAGCAGGCCCGCCGATTGCGACTGTCATGCCAACACCAGTGTTCGCATCCTCTGCCACGGGGCAATTCACGACCACTGGCGCCGCCTCCTGCACCATCGCCGTCACCGCCGCACGCAACGGCAAGTTCGGGGCCAGCACGCCTAGTGCCGATGCCGGTGGGTGCGCGGTGGTGGCACCAATTGAGCGATGCGCTCGATCAGCTCCAGCGGGGTGAGCACCAGTTCGCCCGGGTACTTGTCGGATTGCAGCGGCTCGTTGTCATGGGTGTGGCCTTTGCCACAGCGCTAGACCAAATCGGTGCCTCTTTGGCGCAGACGCGCACAAGCAAAAGGCGGGAGGGCGCAGTAGCGCAGCAAGCGCTCCAGCCCTGAGCGGTCGGGCGCTTCGATGCGCACACCCCGGCATCGACAGAAAAGCCACCACCGTGGGCGTAAGCTGCCATGTCTTTGGCGTCAGGGAATTAGACCCGGAGAGATTAAATAGTGGTCTGTCCCTATTATGTTCTTGCGAGGACCGCGCCCAGGCCCAGGCGTTTATGGACACGTGGACATGGGACGACCACTTCAAGCGAATGCCGGTAGTAAGGCAAGACTCGCCACACCGGAACGCACAACCTTAGTTCTGCGGCAATTTCAAAACGGCCGCGACGCCTGCATGGTCCGAAGGCCATAACCCGGAAGGGGTGCGAATTGCGGGATTGTCGCCAACCACCGTCGCCGACAACGTTTCGAAGCCGTTTCGCGTGAGTACGAAATCGATTCTTCGATCCAGCATGGAAACAGGATTCAACAGATCGTCGGCCTGGCAGCATGTAAAACCGCTGCCGATTCCCGCCGCGCTCCAGGTATCCGCGAAGCCGGAGGCGATGAGCGAGTTATAAACGCCCCCGGTCCCATCGGCCGACGAATTCAGGTCGCCCAGAAGCACGAGCGACAGCTCGGTTGATAAAGGCCCGGCCATCAATTCGGCTGCCTGTGCATTCTGTATAGCAGAGGTGAACGGCAAACAATCGCCGTCGAGGTGCGTACTCACGACTCGAAATCTCTTGCCGCGAATCTCGGCATCAACCGATACCCAGCCCCTGAGAATGGTGATCGGGCCGACGATCCCACCCGGGATCGTGCAATTTACTGCAAAGTGTCCGGCCTGCGGGTTGGAGAGCTTTAGATTCGCAGTTGTCAGATCCGACCGCGCGAGGATAACCTCACGGTCAGTGTGGCGCACGTCAAAGCCGAGTGCGCTCGGCGCTTCGATATCGAAGCCGATAGACTGTACGACTACCGTATATTGCAGGCCGCGTGCAGCCAACGCATCGATAAGGATCTGAACGTAATCGAGGGCGACCGTCTCAGCGGGAGCCGGATCGAAAAGGAGACCGGTGCGCACAAGTACCGCCTCCTGCAGCCCGATCAGATCCGGCCGAGTCGCCTCAATTTCTGCGGCCATTAGCGCCGCTCGACCCGGAAAATCCCTGGCGATATAGCCGTTGTAAACAGCCGCTACTCTCGCAAGCAGTTCCGGCAAAGTGCTGGAGGCGGCAGCGGCTGAGAATTCCGCGGTTACGCCGTGGTAAGCATTTTGAGTTAATACCCTGACCTGCCCGATTGTGCTGCTACCCCCACCGCCGCAAGCACTAAGAAGAGCAACCAGGCAAAGCCCGGTGATGGTTTGACTGATGTTCATGAAACCCCCTTGAAGGAAATTCAACCGCATGAGGCCAACCATGACACAAAAAAGCGTCCTCAAGAGTAATGCTTTCCCTGATTCGGCGATTTGAATTCCCAAGGTTTTTCCGCCCACCGGCACAAACGACATGCAAAGCTGGGCTGCCAGCCCTACCCCGGCGCAGTCGTTGCTTTTTAGGTCAGCTGGTTCACCAGTCTGTGCACTGATCGTCGGGGTAGTCCGGTGCTGATTGGTTTGTCATCTCCCAATCCGGCATAGCATCCACACCCTCGCATGTAAATACCGGCCGTAGCACTGCCCACCACCAGCGCGGTCATGCCGGGCACGCTGCCTGCTGAATGGCGCTTCGCGCTGATGGCAACGCACCCAACATCACCGCTTTCCGTTTGCCAGCGTTGTAGCGTTAGCCAGTGTCAACGGCTGGGTACAGCCATTGCCAAGCACCACCAAGCTGTCGCGTGACCTCGGCGAGCAACGCGGTCCGGCGCTGGGTCCCGCCAAGTGCAAGCGACCCCACTGACCGCGGGTGCTCAAAAGAGAAGCGCGCGGCGCGAAATACGGACTACAGAATCCGGTAAATTTCCCAGTGGCTCGTGCCGGAGACGATGTGGGATTCGAGATCCTTGCTCCATTGCTTGTGCGCGGCAATCGTAGCCAGTTTTTCCCAAACCTGATCCAGCTCGGCGAGGTCCTTGATCTGATGTTCCGTCTGGATCGTCGCCTCCAGTGCGCCGATCGAGCCGGTAAGCAAACGTGCCTTGTCCGCAGTGAAACCAGCCTGAGGTCCGATTTCACGCAGCCAACGCTGCATCAGGTCAATCACCTGCTGTTTGTATCCGAACTTTGCATTGATGCTCCAACGGGCAATCATCATGGCTTGTCTCCTAAAAAAAGAATATGACAGCGGCGGTGTTTCAAGGATAGGAATTTCAACGCCACTTTTTGAAGTATCCAGTACTTTTCAGTCGTAGTCAATCCTGAAATTTGTTTCGAAGAACCTGAAAACCCGCCCCGTACATGATGCATCAGCGAGGTG
>JBCKNC010000002.1:0-63138 GCA_038902915.1 Polaromonas sp. | reverse complement strand
TTGCATTGACCAGACAAGGCGATTGCATTACCATCGCCTCTCATCATCCATTTCACATCGCCCATGGACGCCACATTTGAAGTCGAATCCACACTAACGGACCGTTACCAAACCACCGTGCCGGAAACGGTGCGCCGTGCCCTTCGGCTTGAAAAGCGGGACAAGATCCACTACACGATCCGCGCCGATGGTGAGGTGGTGCTGACCCGCGCTGCACTGAATGAAGCCGATGACCCGGTGCTGGGCCAGTTTCTGGGATTTCTGGCACAAGACATTGCGCAGCATCCTGACCGCCTGCAAGCGGTCAATTCGGCCCTGCATCAGCATATTCAGTCGCTGGTGGGTGGTATCGAGGTTGATCTGGATGCCCCGCTGTCAAAAGACGATGAATGACTGGCGACACATCACCACTGGTCATTCACGGTTGGACAGTGTTTGCGCATCCACTCTTCCTTGCGCAGCTTGATACCCTCATCCAACAGGTCAACACACTGCGAAAGAATGACCCCAGCGGCTACACCAAGAAAAACGCCACCAAGCGACTGGCCGCCATCAACAAGCTGGCCTTTGACGTGATCCCGCAGGACCCGGCGCGCCCGGAATACCGACAGGGTAATACGCTGGGAGCGGACCGAAAGCACTGGTTTCGCGCCAAGTTCTTTCAGCAATACCGGCTGTTTTTTCGCTTTCATGCGCAGGGCAAGGTCATCGTGTTGGCGTGGGTCAACGACTCGGATACCAAGCGGGCCTATGAAAGCAATGACGATGCTTACCGGGTTTTTCGCAAGATGCTAGATAGCGGCCACCCGCCCGACGATTGGGATCAGCTTCTAGTGGAAGCACAATCAAAGGGGTCAGGCTCGAATTATTCCGACGGTTGAATTTCCGAGACATACGCGGAACCATGCGCGGGAACATTGAGGATTTTTTGCCTATTCAGCCCCACCCAGTGGGCTCAATGCGAATCGGGACGAATGCACTCAATGAGTAGCCCCATTTGTTGTGCGACTGACAGCCATGGGCGGTCTGCGCTCAGGATTTTTGCTTTAAGTCGCTGAGCCGTTGCGATGCACAAACGATCGCCCAGGCTCAGGCCAATGGCACGGGTCTGGCTGCGCATCCAACCCGCTTGGGCGCCATCTTCCGCTGTGATGTCTATCACGGTGTAGCCGAGTTTCGCCAGGATCGTCTTGATCGCTTGCGGGTCAATGCCGCGATCAAGCGATTTGGCAATCACTTCTGACTGATTGGCTGCGCTCACCACGCAGTGTTCGGTTTGCAATGCCTGCTTGACCCTGTCCTCACCGGGCTCACCTTGCAAAAATGCAAGGATGGCCGAGGTATCAAGTAGCGTCGCCTGGCTCATTCTTTTTCCGCCGCAACGCGGCGTTCGGCAATGAGTTCATCCGCCAATGACGGCGCGTTCCGTGGCACATAGGTTTGAAACAGGGCTTGCGCTTTGCTCAGTTGCGCACGGCGGGTGGTGGCGACCAGCTCCCCGTCACGAACTGTCCAGATGAGCTGGTCGCCGTCCTGGATATCGAGCTGCGATCGCAACGCGGCAGGAATAACAGTTCTGCCATTTGATAGACTTGATGTGATGTTCATGGCATTTTATAAATAATCATTAATGTTTGCCATATTAAATGTTTTTTAGAAAAATGACATTTATTTTTATAACGCCTATAACGCACAAGACCTGAATCCGCAAAAAATGTCGTCTCTATCAGGCAGGTAGAAGTTGCGGTAGCTGGGGTTTTTCATGCGGGCGCGGGTTGCAAACGAGCCGCCGCGCAGCACCTTGTGGCAACCAAACCAGGGGGCTGAGTAGTCCGTATACGGGTCTGGTTTGAAACTGCGGTTGCCATCATTGTCGGGGTAGGGGTTGAAAGTGCTGCCCGTCCACTCCCACACATCGCCCCACCTGAAGCCGCGCCTTGATGCTGTATGCGCCGCGACTTCCCATTCAACTTCAAACGGCAAACGCCGCCCGGCCCAGCGGCACCAGGCATCGGCTTCATACCAGCTCATGTGCATGGCCGGTTGCACGCCTTGCATTCGCATGGCCTTGCCGAAGCGGGTCTGCATGACTGCGCCACTGGCTACGCCTATCTGGTCTACGTAGCGCGGGCCTCTTCTTCCATCTTCGGCGCTGATCTTTTGCAACCACTGCCAGCCGCTTGGCTGCCAAAGCTCGGCGCGGTCATAGCCGCCGTCGTCAACGAACTCGACAAACTGCGCCCAGGTCACGGGTTGGGCATCAATTTCAAATTCAGGTACTTGCACGGCGTGCTGCGGGCGCTCGTTGTCAAACGCAAAACCGGCATCAAGTGCGCTACCCATTTGCCAGGTGATGGCGGGTATCAGCAGCGGCTCGCGTACAGCCATCGACTGTGGGGTAAACACCGTTTGCAACGATTTGCCAAGCGGCAGGCCCAGCGTCTGGGCGGTGTACGCCAGCGCCTCGCCGTGCATGTCTTCATGGAACAGGCACAGGCGGTAAAAGTAAAGCCCATCGTCGTTTTTGTCGTTTTTGTCGTCTTTCTCGTGATGACTGCCGGCTTTATGCAGCAGGTCCAGCGTGCTTTCCAGGGTGTCGAGCAGGTAGGCGCGAATATGGGCAACGTCGGGCAAGGCTAGGCCCCAGCGGGTGTTGTGGGCCACGCGACTGGAGTCCCACCAGACATCGGCATTCGGCTCAATCGAGGCCAGCCGCGCGTGGTCAGGTGCGCAGCGGGTGCCCAAAGCGCGCTGTAGGTTACGGCTGATCCACCACTCCTGAAACCAGCCCACATGGCCCAGCTCCCATAACGGCGGATTGACGCTAGCGAGTTGCGGAACGACAAAATTTTTAGCCTCAAGCGCCTCTTGATACTGCGCAAAAAGGTGCAGCGTATGATTGCGTGCATCCATGAGCGCCAGTGACAACTCCTCCTTACCCGCACTGCGCATCAGGGGGGAGTCAATCAAGGCCGCAGAAGGTGCAGCAGATGAAAAAGCAGGATCGGTTGGCAAAATAATGAAGTTATCTCAATGAGGGCCGTGCTGGTAAGCCCAGCGACAAAAGAAGCCAACAACGGTAACTGGCATACGGCGCAGCGTTGGTCGCAATTTTTGTCGCAAGGTCTGGATCATTGTGACACTGCCATCGTGACCGAGTGGCCTAGTGCGCCTGGTAAGCCTGATGCCGATTCAAAACCAGCAGCCGATCTAATGATTGCCCTGCACGCCAGGCGTTCAGCGGCATCCATTGCGGCATGGGCCAGCGCCTGTCCCGCCAGGCCGCTGATTCTGGTGCTGACAGGTACCGACCTGTACCGGGACATTCAGCACCACCCACAGGCCCAACAATCACTCGCCCTCGCCAGCCATATCGTGGTGCTGCAAAAGGCCGGGTTGGCTGCGCTGCCTGAGGCTTATCGCGCAAAGACGCAGGTAATTTACCAATCGGCCCGCAGGCTCAAACCGGCAGTGAAAGCTACGCATCGGTTTGTGGCGCTGATGGTCGGCCACCTGCGGGATGAAAAAGACCCACTGACGTTTATGAAAGCGGCGCGCTGTGTGGCCAGCAGCACGATTCATTTCGAGCAGATCGGCATGGCGCTGGAGCCAGACTTTGAGCAGGCGGCGCTGGAAACTGCCCGGCTGAATCCAGGCTATCGCTGGCTGGGCGGCTTGCCTAGAGCCGCTACTCGCCAGCGCATCAAGCGTGCCCATGTGCTGGTGAACGGCTCGAAGATGGAGGGCGGTGCCCACGTCATTCTGGAGGCCGTACAGTCCGGCACGCCGGTGCTGGCATCACGCATTGACGGCAACGTCGGTATGCTGGGCAAAAATTATTCGGGTTACTTTGAACTCGGTCATGACGCGCAACTGGTAAAACTGGTGCAGCGCTGCGCGTTGGAACCCGATTTTCTGGCCCTGCTGCAAAGCCAATGCGGGCAACGCGCCCATTGGTTTGAGCCGGCCCTCGAAAAGCGCCTTGTTTTAAACTTGGTCACCTCCGCCTTAGCGCCTTATTCCATTTTCAGATCGATAGGAGATTAGGCGCGAAGCCGCAGACAGTGCTGTAGCACGGGAAGGCGAAGCAACAACATATCGTATTGATCTGGAAGTGGAATTAACCACGCACGAAAATATCTGAAAGACCCCCATGAACGCACCCGACAAACTCTATACCCTCGCCGTGCCACGGCTCACCAGCCTGTCACACGGCGGCGGCTGTGGCTGCAAAATCGCGCCCGGCGTGCTGAGTGAAATCCTTAAAAATTCCAGCAACCTGCCGATACCCAAAGAGCTGCTGGTAGGCATAGAAACCGCTGACGACGCAGCCGTGTATTTGCTCAACGAAAGCCAAGCTCTGATTGCCACGACCGACTTCTTCATGCCCATCGTCGATGACCCGTATGACTTTGGCCGCATCGCCGCCACCAACGCCATCAGCGATGTGTATGCCATGGGCGGCACGCCCATCATGGCGCTGGCGCTGGTTGCTATGCCAATCAATGTGCTGCCGCTGGAAACTATAGGCGCTATCTTGCGCGGTGGCCAGGATGTCTGCCGCGATGCCGGCATCCCGATTGCCGGTGGCCACACGATTGATTCAGTCGAGCCGATTTATGGCTTGGTGGTGCTGGGTCTGGTACACCCTTCGCGGGTCAAGAAAAACTCGGGTGCCCGGGCCGGCGATGTGCTGATCCTCGGCAAACCGCTCGGCATCGGTATCCTGTCGGCAGCGCTGAAGAAGGATGCGCTCAGCCCCGAGGGCTATGCGCGCATGATCGCCGTGACCACCCAGCTCAACAAACCGGGCATCGCGCTGGCGCAGATGGACGGCGTGCATGCGCTAACCGACATCACCGGCTTCGGCCTGCTCGGCCATGGCCTCGAGCTCGCGCGCGGCGCCAAACTGAAAATGCAGTTGCAGATGGACCGGATACCGCTGCTGCCCGGGGTGCTTGAACTGGCCGCTCAAGGCATGGTCACCGGCGCATCAGGCCGCAACTGGGACAGCTACGGCGCCGAAGTCTCGCTGCCCGCCGGCCTCAGCCCCGCACACAAAGCCCTGCTCAGCGACCCGCAGACCAGCGGCGGCCTGCTGGTGTCCTGCAGCCCCGACATTGCCGACCAGGTTCTGGCCTGCTTCCACAGTCAGGGTTTTGGCGAGGCCCGAACCATAGGCCGCATGCTTGAGGGCAGCGGCGTGCAGGTCCTGTAACCCCCAGCCGAGTCACGGCGCGGTGCACCTGTTTGGGGTGGCGCCAGCCGCGCGGGGCTGCTGCCTGCTACGGGATAACACCGTCACAAAGCTGTCAGTTTGCCTTCTATACTCCCCCATAGAATCCCATCCGCGCAGACCCGCATCCGGCATGTTATTGGGGTCAGAGCCCAAATTCGCCAAGCCTTCGGCTCGCCCGCAGGGTGCGGTGCGATGCACCGCAGCGAAATTGGTGTCTGACCCCAATAACATGCCGGATGATTTTCACTGCGCGGACTCTTTTTTCTCGGAGACAAAATGCGCGCCTTATTGAAGTTTTCAAACGCCGTGGACTGGTTGAACACCCAGATCGGCAAACTCACCATGTGGCTGATTCTGGCCGCCACCCTCATCAGCGCGGGCAACGCCATCGTTCGCAAGGCCTTCGACAGCAGTTCCAATGCGCTGCTGGAGATTCAGTGGTACCTGTTTGCCGGCACTTTTATGCTGGCTGCAGGCTACGTCTTCCTGAGGAATGCTCACGTGCGCATCGACTTTATTTCAGCACGCCTGAGCCCCCGCACGCGCAACTGGATCGACGTGATCGGCATTGTGGCCGTGCTGTTCCCGTTCTGCCTGCTCTTGATCACGCTGAGCTGGCCCCTGTTCACCGGGGCACTCGCCTCCGGCGAGATGTCGCAAAACGCCGGCGGCCTGATCCGCTGGCCGGTGTACGCGCTGGTGCCGCTGGGCTTCTCTCTCCTAGCCCTGCAGGGGGTGTCGGAGCTGATCAAGCGGCTGGCCTTTCTGATGGGCCGTGGGCATGACGCACTGTCGGACGAAGATACCAAGTCACTCAAGGTCGAGGCCTTTCAGATGGGCCGCGGGCAAGACGTGCTGTCGGGCGAAGATGCCAAGTCCGATGAACAAAAGCCCCTTGAAGAACTCGAAATCGTTGCCGCGCGCAAATTGGCTGGAGAAGCATAAATGCAAACCACCTTCCTCGCACTAAATTTTGCGCCCCTGATGTTCGCCGGGCTGTTGGTCCTGCTGCTGACCGGCTTTCCGGTCGCTTTCGGGCTGGCCGCCACCGGCCTAGCCTTTGGTTTCATCGGCATGGAAGCCGGCATTTTTCCGGCCGCGCTGTTCGGCGCGCTGCCGTCGCGCATCTTCGGCATCATGCAGAACGACACGCTGCTGGCGATTCCCTTCTTCGTCTTCATGGGCATCATTCTGGAGCGCTCCGGCATGGCCGAGGATCTGCTCGAGACGGTGGGCCAGGTTTTTGGTCCACTGCGCGGCGGCCTGGCGATTGCCGTGATCCTGGTGGGCGCGCTCTTGGCCGCCACCACTGGCGTGGTAGCCGCAGCCGTGATTTCCATGGGCCTGATCTCACTGCCCATCATGCTGCGCTACGGCTACAGCCGGGTGATTGCCACCGGGGTCATCACGGCGTCGGGCACGCTGGCGCAGGCGATTCCGCCGTCGCTGGTGCTGATCGTGCTGGCCGACCAACTGGGTCGTTCGGTGGGCGACATGTACGCCGGTGCGCTGCTGCCCGGCCTGCTGCTGGTGGGCCTGTACATCCTGTTTATCGTGGCGGTGGCGCTGATCCGTCCGTCCCTGGTGCCGGCCCTGCCGCCCGAGGCCCGCATCTACCGCGAGGCCAGTGGCAACTCGGGCCACAAGTCGCTGCTGATGCTGCTGCTGCTGTGCGCGGCGGTGGGCTTTGCCTGGGCACAAGTGCACGATCAACTCATGACCGCTTGGCTGGAACGCTCGCGGCCCTCGCCGAATGACGAAATCGTCATCCTGTCGATGACGCTGGCCTCGCTGCTGGGCTTGAGCTTGGCGATCGTCAACCACGTGACCGGCCTGAAGCTGCTGTCCAAGCTGGCCGAGCAGGTCACCTTCGTGCTGATGCCGCCGCTGATCCTGATCTTTCTGGTGCTGGGCACCATCTTCCTGGGCATCGCGACGCCCACCGAAGGCGGCGCGATGGGCGCCCTAGGCGCGCTGATTCTGGCGCTGGGCAAGCGGCGCCTGCCCTGGCCGCTGCTGACCCAGGCGCTGGACAACACGGCCAAGCTGGCCACCTTCGTGCTGTTCATCCTGATCGGCGCCACCGTGTTCAGCTTCACCTTCAACGCCGCCGACGGCCCTATCTGGATCGAAAACCTGTTCAGGGGCATTCCAGGCGGCGCCTGGGGCTTCCTGATCGTGGTGAACATCCTAGTGTTCATCCTGGGCATGTTCATCGACTTCTTCGAGATTGTCTTCATCGTGATCCCGCTGCTGGCCCCGGTGGCCGCAAAAATCCTGCCCGGCATTGTTCCCGGCATGGGCGAGGATGACGCCATGATCTGGTTCGGCGTGATGATCGCCATGAATCTGCAGACCTCGTTTTTAACGCCGCCCTTCGGCTTTGCCCTGTTCTACCTGCGCAGCGTGGCGGCCAAGAAGGACTACAAGGACCGCGTCACCGGCCAGACCATCCCGGCGGTGACGACGGCGCAGATCTACAAGGGATCAATCGCCTTCATCATCCTGCAAATTTGCATGATCGCGGCCATCATGCTGTTCCCCAATCTGGTCACCGGAGGCATCGAGAAGGTCGACAAGCTCACCCCCGAGCAGGTGATGCAGCAACTTGCGATGCCTCCGGCAACCGATGAGCCCGCCGACGCAGCCCCCGCCGAGAGCAAGGAAGAAGACCCGATGAAGGCTTTGCTCGAAGCCATGGACAAGGCCAACAAGAAATAGTCGGAGCCTGTTGTGCCAGAGTGCGCCCCTGCTTGTGCTGGGTGCATAAAAAAACCCGCCGGATAGCGGGTTTTTTCCCAGGTGAGCCTTTTACAGTTTTTGCGCCTGCATGAAGCTGTCGAAACGCATTTCGGTAAAGCGGAACCACAGGTTCTGCTCGCGGCGGAACACCGACCAGTCGTCGTAAATCTTCTTCCAGTCGGGGTTGCTGGCCGACATCTCGGCGTACAGCGCCTGCGCTTCCTTGAAGGCCAATTCCATCACGTCCTTGGGGAAAGGCAAAACCTTGACCTTGAGCGCCACCAACTGCTTGAGGGCCTCCGGGTTCCTGGCGTCGTACATGGCCTGCATGTCGGTGTGCGCGAAGGCAGCAGCGGCTTCCAGGATGGCCTTGTTCTCTGGGGACAGCTTGTCGTAAGCGGTCTTATTGACGTAAGCGTCGAGCTGCGGGCCGCCTTCCCACCAGCCGGGGTAGTAGTAGAACGGTGCCACTTTGTGAAAGCCCAGCTTCAGGTCGTCGTAGGGACCAACCCACTCGGCCGCGTCAATCGTGCCTTTTTCCAGCGCAGTGTAAATCTCACCGCCAGGAATGTTCTGCGCCACCACGCCCATACGGCCCAGCACCTTGCCGGCAAAACCACCAGCGCGGAACTTCAGGCCCTTCATGTCCTTGACCGACTTGATTTCCTTGCGGTACCAGCCACCCATTTGCGCGCCGGTGTTGCCCATGGGGAAGTTGACGATGTTGTACTTGGCGTAGAACTCGCGCATCAGCTTGCCGCCGTTGCCCTGGTACATCCAGGCCGTCTGCTGGCGGCTGTTCAAACCGAAGGGCACGGCACAGCCCAGCGCAAACGCATCATTCACGCCGAAGAAGTAGTACGGCGCGGTGTGCACCATTTCGGTGGTGCCTTTGGAGATGTTGTCGATCATGCCGGCAATCGCCGGCATCAGCTCGCCGGGCCCATGCACGGAAATAATAAACTTGCCGCCAGACATGTCGCTGACTTTTTTGGCAAAGGTTTCAGCAGTGCCATAGATGGTGTCCAGCACCTTGGGAAAGCTCGAGGCAAGCCGCCAGCGAATGACTTCCTGCGCATGCACAGCGGGCGCAACGCCGGCGGCCAGTACACCGGCAATACCGGCGTTTTTAATAAGGGAACGACGATCCATGAGTAACTCCTCGGGTGTAGATTGAAAGAGACAGTGAAAGAGACAGTCGCGAGTTTAGCAGTCGCTCAATCCATAAATATAGGGAATTACCCACGCCAGCGACGAATCAGTGCAACTCTTTGGCGTGGTTGATGGAGTACTTGGGTATCTCGACCGTCACGCCCTCTTGCGCGAGGATGGCCTGGCAGCTCAGGCGGGAGTTGGGCTCTAACCCCCAGGCGCGATCCAGCAGGTCTTCTTCTGTTTCGTCGATCTCGTTCAGTGACTTGAAGCCTTCGCGCACGACGACGTGGCAGGTGGTGCAGGCGGCGCTCATGTCGCAGGCGTGCTCGATGTTGATTTTGTTGTCCAGCAGCGCTTCGCAGATGGAGGTGCCTGCGGCTGCGAACACCTCGGCACCATGCGGGCAGTACTCGGGATGCGGCAGGATTTTGATGATCGGCATGATGGTGACTCGCTCAAATAGCGTCGATATTTTTGCCGGACAGGGCTCTTTGTATGCCGCGGTTCATGCGCTCTGCGGCAAAGGCTTCGGTACCATCCGCCAGGGCTTTTGTGGCGGCTTCAATGGTGGCTGCGTCGCCGTGCCCCCTAGCATCTTCAACGCCGACCATCAGGCTGTCGATTTCGGCGCGTTCGTTGGGGCTTAACAAATCAGCGTCCAGCGCCAGTGCGCTGTTGGTAGCCAGCAGCATACGGTCGGCATCGACGCGTGCCTCGGCTAGGGCTCTCGCCTGCATGTCTTGCTGGGCCGTTGAAAAGCTGTCTTTCAACATACGGGCAATCTCGTCATCGCTCAGGCCATAAGACGGCTTGACATCAATCGTTGCTTGGACACCGCTGACCTGCTCTTTGGCGTTGACACTGAGCAAACCGTCTGCATCCACCGTGAAGGTGACACGGATGCGCGCAGCGCCAGCAACCATGGGCGGGATGCCGCGCAGCTCAAACCTAGCCAGGCTGCGGCAATCAACCACCAGGTCACGCTCGCCCTGCAACACATGCAGGGCCAGTGCGGTCTGGCCGTCTTTGTAGGTGGTGAAGTCTTGCGCCATCGCGGTGGGGATGGTCTGGTTGCGCGGCACGATGCGCTCGACCAGGCCACCCATGGTTTCAATGCCCAGCGACAGCGGGATCACGTCCAGCAGCAACAAATCGGCGCCTGTGTTGTTGCCTGCAAGCTGGTTGGCAGAAATCGCTGCGCCCAATGCAACCACTTCGTCGGGGTTGAGGTTGGTGAGCGGCTCTTTGCCAAAGACGCTGGCAACCGCCTTGCGCACCTGCGGCATACGGCTTGAGCCGCCGACCAGCACCACGTCTTTGATGTCGTCCTTCGTCAGCTTGGCATCACGCAGCGTCTTGCGCACAGCGCTCAAGGTGCGCTGTGTGAGGTGGGCGGTGGCAGTCTCAAAGTCTTCGGCTTTGAGTTCAAAATTAACCAGCGCCTTGACAAGCTGAACACTGAACGGCACGCTGTTGTTGCTTGACAGGGCCTCTTTGCCGGCGCGTGCGGCGTGCTGTAGTGTGGCCTTGTCTGTGGCTGTGAGTGTGTCGGCTGCAACACCGGCCTTGGCCAGCACCCACTCGACCAGCGCGCGGTCGTAGTCGTCACCGCCCAGAGCCGAGTCGCCGCCGGTGGCCACGACTTCAAACACGCCTTGCGTGAGACGCAGGATGGAAATATCAAACGTGCCGCCGCCCAGGTCGTAGATGGCGTAAGTGCCTTCGCTGCCGTTGTCCAGGCCATAGGCAATCGCCGCTGCGGTCGGCTCGTTGATGAGGCGCAGCACTCTCAAGCCTGCTAGCTGCGCGGCATCTTTGGTGGCTTGGCGCTGTGCATCGTCAAAGTAGGCGGGCACGGTAATGACCGCGCCGTAGATCTCGTCGTCAAAAGTGTCTTCAGCCCGAAAACGCAGCGTGGCCAGAATTTCAGCGCTGATTTCGACTGGGCTTTTTTCGCCAGCCACGGTTTGCAGCGTGACCATGCCGGGTTTGTCAATCAGCTCATAAGGCAACAGCGCGCGGTTGCCAATGTCGTTGATGCCACGGCCCATCAGGCGCTTGACGGACGAGATGGTGTTGAGCGGGTCATCTACCTGCGCGGCCAGCGCTTCAAAACCAATCTGGCGTTTTTCTGCATCGACGTAACGCACCACGCTGGGCAATATGACGCGGCCTTCGGTATCGCTCAAGCATTCAGCCAAGCCGCTGCGCACGCTGGCCACCAGCGAGTGTGTGGTGCCCAGGTCTATGCCAATGGCAATGCGCCGCTGGTGAGGATCTGGCGTCTGGCCGGGTTCGGAGATTTGTAAAAGTGCCATGTAACTTTGGTAATTCGGGAGCTTGGATTATTGTCCCAGCTGGTCGATGCGTGTCTCGACTTCAGCCTGAAAGCGCTCAATAAACATAAGGCTTCTGACCTCGGTAGCAGCGCTTATAAAGTCTTGTTTGATGTCAATTGACTGCTCTATTTTTGATAGCTGACTACGCGCGTATTCATTGGCTTGCAGGGCTATTTCATCCATTTTTTCGACTGTTTTTGCGGCCTCAAGCGCCTCACGCCACTCGATCTGCTGCATCAGGAAGTCGCAAGGCATGGCGGTGTTGTTTTCAGCATTGATGGGCGCGCCATTGAGTTCGCACAAATAGCTGGCGCGCCTCAATGGATCTTTCAGTCGCTGGTAGGCCTCGTTGATGCGTACCGACCACTGCATCGCAACGCGCTGCGCCGCTGCGCCTTGAGCTGCGAACTTGTCGGGGTGGGCTTCGCGTTGCAGGTCTTTCCATTTGGCATCGAGCGTAGCGCGGTCTTGCGCAAACTGCGCAGGGATGCCAAAAAGTTCGAAGTCGTTGGATTGAAGATTCATTGGATCCCAGCCCCCTTTTCGGGACAGGAAGCGTAGCGAGCGGGTTTCAGGCTAGGCGCGGGCGCCCGAAGAAAACCGGAGCGTACTTCGGTACGTGGGGATTTTCTTTGGGCTGCAACGACGCATGAAGCCCGCGCAGTAGCTTCATACCCGAAAAGACTCGCCGCACCCGCAGCGATCACGTTCATTGGGGTTGATGAACTTGAAGCCTTCATTCAGGCCTTCACGCACAAAGTCGAGCTCGGTGCCATCGATGTAGGCCATGCTTTTCGGGTCAACCAGCACCTTCACGCCGTGGTCTTCAAACACCACGTCTTCAGGCGCAATCTCGTCGGCGTATTCAAGCTTGTAGGCCAGGCCCGAGCAGCCGGTGGTTCTCACGCCCAAGCGCACGCCCACGCCCTTGGCGCGCTTGGACAGGTAGCGGATGACGTGGCGGGCAGCTGCATCGGTGAGGGTTACGGACATATCAGGGGAGTAGCCGTTTTCAGGCAGCAACCAGATGCCGCTTTTTGTAGTCATTCACAGCCGCCTTGATGGCATCTTCGGCCAGGATGGAACAGTGAATCTTCACCGGTGGCAGCGCCAGCTCTTCAGCAATCGCGCTGTTCTTGATGCTGGCCGCTTGGTCCAGCGTCTTGCCCTTGACCCATTCGGTAACCAACGAGCTGGATGCAATGGCCGAGCCGCAACCATAGGTCTTGAAGCGTGCATCTTCGATCACGCCGGTCAGCGGGTTGACCTTGATTTGCAGCTTCATCACGTCGCCACAAGCAGGCGCGCCAACCATGCCGGTGCCTATGCTGTCGTCGTCCTTTGCAAAGGAGCCGACGTTGCGGGGATTTTCATAGTGGTCTATGACCTTTTCGCTGTATGCCATTTTGTGTGCCTCTTGAATTTTTAGGGTTTTTGGGGTCAGAGTCCAAATTCATCGTGCCCTTGGCACGCCCTTCGGGTGCGATGCTTTGCATCGTAATGAAATTGGCGTCTGACCCCAATAACCCTCTTTAGTGCGCCGCCCACTGAATGGTGGAGAGGTCCACGCCATCCTTGAACATTTCCCAGAGCGGGGAAAGTTCGCGCAGCTTGGCGACGTTCTCTTTGATGGTGCCAATCGCGTAGTCAATTTCTTCTTCGGTCGTCCAGCGACCAATCGTCATGCGCAGGCTGCTGTGGGCCAGCTCGTCGCTGCGGCCCAATGCGCGCAGCACATAGCTGGGCTCCAGGCTGGCGGACGTGCAGGCCGAGCCGCTGGACACCGCCAAACCCTTGATGCCCATGATGAGCGACTCGCCCTCGACGTAGTTAAAGCTCATGTTGAGGTTGTGCGGTACGCGCTTGTCGGCATGGCCGTTCAAAAATACTTCTTCAATATCTTTCAGGCCATTGAGCATGCGTTCATGCAGGGCGCGAATGCGTTTGTTTTCTTCATGCATCTCGGCTTTGGCGATGCGATAGGCCTCGCCCATGCCGACGCACTGATGCGTTGGCAGCGTGCCAGAGCGCATACCGCGCTCGTGGCCGCCACCGTGCATTTGCGCTTCCAGGCGCACGCGCGGCTTGCGGCGCACGAACAGCGCGCCAATGCCTTTGGGTCCATAGGTTTTGTGCGAGGTCAGGCTCATCAAATCGACCGGCAAAGTGACCATGTCGATGTCGACCCGGCCCGTGGCTTGAGCCGCATCAACGTGGAAGATGATGCCTTTTTCACGGCACAGCGCACCAATGGCCGCAATGTCCTGCACCACACCGATTTCATTGTTCACGAACATGACGCTGACCAAAGTCGTGTCAGGCCGAATCGCAGCCTTGAGCACTTCGATATCAACCAGTCCGTCCGCCTGAACATCAAGATAGGTGCAATCAAAACCCTGGCGCTCCAGCTCACGGCAGGTGTCGAGCACGGCTTTGTGCTCGGTCTTGACGGTGATGATGTGCTTGCCCTTGGACTTGTAGAAGTGCGCAGCGCCCTTGAGAGCGAGGTTGTTGGACTCGGTTGCGCCGCTGGTCCAGACGATCTCACGCGGGTCAGCGCCTATCAGGTCGGCAATTTGCTCACGGGCTTTTTCAACGGCGGCTTCGGCCTCCCAGCCCCACGCATGGCTGCGCGATGCAGGGTTGCCAAAATGCTCGCGCAACCACGGAATCATGGCATCCACCACGCGCGGATCGCACGGGTTGGTGGCGCTGTAGTCCATGTAAATCGGGAAGTGTGGGGTTCCCATCAGGTCTTGAAAAACGCATTACCCAAAGCAAACACCGAGTTGGGTGCGTTCACGCGCATGGGTTTGGCTATGGGCGATGCGAAAATCGCTTTTTTGATCATGGAGGTTTTCTCGACGACCACACCCTTGGCGAGCTGGTCATCGACCAGCTTTTGCAGGGTGATGGAGTCCAGAAACTCGACCACGCGGCTGTTCAGTGATGCCCACAGCTCGTGCGTCATGCAGCGGCCGCCTTCGCCCGTACAATTTTCCTTGCCGCCGCACTGGGTGGCATCAAGCGGCTCGTCTACCGACACAATGATGTCAGCCACGGTGATGGCGGATGCCTTGCGGCCCAGCGTGTAACCGCCGCCAGGGCCACGGGTGGACTCAACCAGCTCGTGGCGGCGCAGTTTGCCAAAAAGCTGCTCTAAATATGAGAGCGAAATTTGCTGGCGCTGGCTAATAGCTGCCAGCGTTACCGGGCCACTGTTTTGGCGCAGGCCCAAGTCAATCATGGCAGTGACCGCAAAGCGGCCTTTGGTCGTGAGGCGCATAACAATCTCCTTTTAAGTTGATTTGACTATCGTTTTTGCCCTAAAAAATGATGTTTTTAGGTCATTTCCCCTCCGTAGCTACCCACGCCAGTCAGCTGGTCATCGCGGGAAGCATCTCTTATTTTTTTATGTTTCCGACTGAATTAGTCAAGTATAGCACTTCCAAGGGTTTTCCGCAGGCTACGACGACGGGGCAGTAGTATAAACGACTCAGTAACTTGTCTTGCACCCAAGAGCTTAATCCACTCAGCCCCGCGCAGCAGAAATTGGCATCAAAGGCACTTCTAGAAATTCAGATTTTAGTTACGACGTAACTTGGGTATAAGTTAGTCTGCACTGCAACTGCGTTGTCGGGATGAAGTGCAAGGCGGACGGAACGCAGCAACCGGAAGAGGGTTATTGGGGTCAGACGCCAATTTCATTGCGGTGCGTTGCACCGCCCCCGAAGGGCGTGCCGGAGGCACGATGAATTTGGACTCTGACCCCAAAAACCCTGCGAGTACCGCCCAACGACGCAATTCGCCCGAAAAATGAATTTATAGAAGTGCACTCAAGTTGTCTGTACCAGGCGCGCCAAAGGCTTGGCTCTTCAAGATATGCAACTGGTCGCGCACCCTTACGGCTTTTTCGAATTCGAGGTTTTTGGCGTGATCCAGCATCTGCTTTTCCAGCCGCTTGATCTCGCGCGAGATGTCTTTCTCGCTCATGTCCTCGACCAGCGCCTTCTGCATCTGAAGCTTCTCGGCTTCCTTGCCTGATTTTTCGCTGTACACACCGTCGAGCAAATCCTTGATGCGCTTGACGATGCTCTTAGGCGTGATGCCATGCTCCAGATTAAAGGCGATTTGCTTGTTACGTCTGCGCTCGGTTTCGCCGATGGCTTTTTTCATCGAATCGGTGATGCGGTCGGCATACAAAATCGCGCGGCCATTGAGGTTTCGCGCGGCGCGGCCAATCGTCTGGATCAGGCTGCGCTCTGACCTTAAAAAGCCTTCCTTGTCGGCATCCAGAATGGCGACCAGCGACACCTCGGGAATGTCCAGCCCCTCGCGCAGCAGGTTGATGCCAACCAGCACATCAAAAGCGCCCAGCCGCAGGTCACGCAGTATCTCGACGCGCTCCACGGTATCGACATCGCTGTGCAGGTAGCGCACTTTCACGCCGTTGTCGGTCAAATAATCCGTCAGTTGCTCGGCCATGCGCTTGGTCAGCGTGGTAATTAACACACGCTCGTTCTTGTCCACGCGGATGCGGATTTCACCCAGCACGTCATCAACCTGATGGGTTGCGGGCCGCACTTCAACCTCGGGGTCAACCAGCCCGGTTGGTCGCACCAGCTGCTCGACCACCTGCCCTGCGTGCGCCTGCTCATAGGCAGCGGGTGTGGCGGAAACAAAAACGGCCTGCCGCATCTTGGCTTCAAATTCTTCGAACTTCAGCGGCCGATTGTCCAGCGCGCTGGGCAAACGAAAGCCATAGTCCACCAGGTTATTTTTTCGTGCGCGGTCGCCGTTGTACATGGCGTTGAGCTGGCCGATCATGACGTGGCTCTCGTCGAGAAACATCAGCGCGTCCTTGGGCAGGTAGTCGCACAGCGTCGAGGGCGGCGAGCCCGGCGGCGCGCCGCTCAGGTGGCGGGTGTAGTTTTCAATGCCCTTGCAGTGGCCGATTTCACTCAGCATTTCCAGATCAAACCGGGTGCGCTGCTCGATGCGCTGCGCTTCAACCAGCTTGCCTTCTTTTACAAACTGCGCCACGCGCTCGACCAGCTCCAGCTTGATGGTTTCAACCGCCATCATCACCTTGTCGCGCGGCGTGACGTAATGGCTTTTCGGGTAGACCACAAAACGCGGAATCTTCTGGCGGATGCGCCCGGTCAGTGGGTCAAACAACGACAGTGTTTCGATCTCATCGTCAAACAGCTCGATGCGAATCGCCAGCTCCGAATGCTCCGCCGGGAAAACGTCAATCACATCACCACGCACGCGGAAGGTGCCGCGCGCAAAGTCTTGGTCGTTGCGGCTGTACTGCATCCGGATCAAACGCGCAATCACATCACGCTGGCCCAGCTTGTCGCCAATGCGGGCGATGAAACGCATCTGGGTGTAGTCCTCGGGGGTGCCTATGCCGTAGATGGCGCTGACCGTCGCCACAATGATGGTGTCGCGGCGCTCCAGCACGCTTTTGGTGGCCGACAGGCGCATCTGCTCGATGTGCTCGTTGATGGCGGAGTCTTTTTCAATGAAAAGATCGCGCTGCGGCACATAGGCCTCAGGCTGGTAGTAGTCGTAGTAGCTGACGAAATATTCCACCGCATTTTTCGGGAAGAACTCGCGGAACTCGCTGTAGAGCTGCGCCGCCAGCGTCTTGTTGGGTGCAAACACAATCGCCGGCTTACCAACCCGTGCAATCACATTGGCCATGGTGAAGGTTTTGCCCGAGCCGGTCACGCCCAGTAGGGTCTGAAACACTTCGCCATCGTTGATGCCTTCGACCAGCTTGTCAATCGCCTGCGGCTGGTCGCCAGCGGGCTGGTAGGGCATGAAAAGCTCGAACGGCGAGTTGGGAAAGCTGACAAACGTGCCGGGGGCTACTGCCTCGGCGGCGCTGCCTGAATCTGCCGTATCGGCCATGACTTCCAAAGGATCTAGCATAAAACTCCGCAATCTGCGCATCAGGCCCGGCTAAAGGGCACTTCTAGAAATTCAGATTTTCAGGATAAAGTGCAAGGCGCCCGGAGGAGGGTTATTGGGGTCAGACGCCAATTTCATTACGATGCAAAGCATCGCACCCGAAGGGCGTGCCAAGGGCACGATGAATTTGGACTCTGACCCCAAAAACCCTCCTGCAGGCTTAAATGCACCTCAAAATGGCCTTCAAAATCTCGAAAACTTTGTCAAAAACACCAAATCAGGCCGGGCCGTGTTCACCCAAATCGTTACCAGTCCCGCCAAAGAAGGGCAGGTGGCAAAAAGCAAAACCTCCAGCGGCACGTTTGAATTTTTGCGCCCCAACCGGTTCAAGTTTGTGTACAAAAAACCGTTTGAGCAAACCATTGTTTCTGACGGGCAAACGCTGTGGCTGTACGACGCGGACTTAAACCAGACCACCTCGCGCAAGCTGGCGCAGGTTTTCAATAGCACGCCGGCCGCCGTGATTGCTGCTGCGGCTGACCTCAAGGGCTTGCAGGCTGATTTCAATCTTGCGTCCCTGCCTGATAAAACTGAGAGGACTGAGAAGGCTGAGAAGGCCGATTCAAAAACCGGCTTGCAATGGGTTCAGGCGACGCCAAAAACCAAAGATGGGCAGTTACAAAACATCAGCCTGGGTTTCAAAGTGACTGACAAGGGTAGCGAGCTGGCAGCACTTGAAATCCTTGACAGCTTTGGCCAGCGCTCTGTGATGACCTTCAACCAGTTCGAGGTCAACCCCACGCTAGCCCCCGCCAGTTTTCAATTCAAGCCGCCTGCCGGCAGTGACGTGATTCGGCAGTAAGGCGTGGCTGCCATTCCTCTCGCAGAACGTTTACGCCCGCAAACTTTAGGCGAGGTCATCGGCCAGCAACATTTGCTGGGTGAAGGCATGCCGCTACGCATTGCATTCGAGTCCGGCCAGCCGCACAGCTGCATCTTGTGGGGGCCGCCAGGCGTTGGCAAAACCACGATCGCCCGCCTGATGGCCAGCAGTTTTGATGCACACTTCATCACCATCTCTGCGGTGCTGGGCGGCATCAAGGAAATCCGCGAGGCGGTGGAGCAAGCCAGTATCTGGCGCGGCACAGGTGACATCGCATGCGGCACGGGCAAGCGCACCATCGTGTTTGTTGACGAGGTACACCGCTTCAACAAAAGCCAACAGGATGCGTTTTTGCCGCATGTCGAAAGCGGGCTGCTCACCTTCATTGGCGCCACAACCGAAAACCCTTCGTTTGAAGTCAATTCGGCCTTGCTGTCGCGTGCCGCAGTGTACGTGTTGCAACCGCTTCAGCTAGCGGATTTAAAGAAAATAGTGGCTGTGGCGCTTGAAAGACAGGCACTTCAAGCTATTGAAAGCATAGCGCCAGAGGCCGTTGAGCGCCTCGTTGCCTATGCCGACGGCGATGCACGGCGCCTGCTCAACACGCTCGAATCTCTGGCTGTTGCCGCAGGCAATGAGAAATCCGGCACGTTAATGACTGAAGTCACCGATGCTTGGCTGCTCAAGGTACTGGGCGAACGTATGCGCCGCTACGACAAGGCTGGCGAAGTTTTCTACGACACCATTTCAGCCCTGCATAAATCCGTGCGTGGCTCTGACCCGGATGCGGCGCTGTACTGGTTCATGCGAATGCTCGACGGCGGTGCCGAGCCCAAATACATGGCGCGCCGCTTGATACGCATGGCCAGTGAAGACATTGGCCTGGCCGACCCGCGCGCACTGCGCATGGCACTGGATGCGGCCGAGGTGTACGAGCGGCTCGGCTCACCCGAGGGCGAACTGGCGCTGGCACAGTGCGTGGTCTACCTTGCGGTCGCGCCCAAGTCGAATGCGGTTTACAAGGCCTTTAACGAAGCCAAAGCATTTATCAAAAATGACGGCACACGGCCAGTACCGCTGCATCTGCGCAACGCCCCTACCAAGCTGATGAAGACGCTAGCCTACGGCAAGGACTACCGCTACGCGCATAACGAAGAGGCTGGCTTTGCCGCCGGTGAAAACTACTTTCCGCAAGATATGGAGGCGCCCGCGTTTTATCGGCCGGTTAACCGAGGCCTGGAAATTAAGATTGCTGAGAAGCTCGATGAACTCAAGCAGAAAAATCTCGACAAGAAACACAGTTAATCGGAGAGACATTGATGGAAGTATTCCTGCAACAGGTCATTAACGGCCTGGTTCTGGGCAGCATGTACGCCCTGATCGCTCTGGGTTACACCATGGTGTACGGCATCATTAACCTCATCAACTTCGCCCATGGCGAGGTGCTGATGGTGGGCGCACTCACCAGTTGGACCATCATCGGCTTGATGCAGGATGCCATGCCCAGTACGCCCGGCTGGCTTATTTTGCTGATCTCGCTGCTGGTGGCTATTGTGGTGTGCGGCGCACTCAATTTTGCGATTGAAAAAATCGCCTACCGGCCACTGCGCAATTCACCCAAGCTGGCTCCGCTGATAACCGCCATCGGCATGTCGCTGCTGCTGCAAACGCTGGCCATGATTATCTGGAAGCCCAACTACAAGCCCTACCCAACGTTGTTGCCATCCGAGCCTTTGCACATCGGCGGCGCGGTGATTACCGTGACCCAGATCTTCATTCTGGCGACCACGGCGGTGTCGCTGTCGGTGCTGATGTGGTTGGTGCATTACACAAAACTCGGTCGTGCCATGCGCGCTACGGCCGAGAACCCGCGCGTGGCGGCATTGATGGGTGTGCGGCCCGACACCGTCATTTCAGCCACCTTCATCATTGGTGCCATTTTGGCCGCTCTGGCTGGTGTGATGTATGCATCCAACTACGGCACGGTGCATCACACCATGGGCTTTTTGCCCGGCCTCAAGGCGTTTACCGCCGCGGTGTTGGGCGGCATCGGCAACCTGGGCGGCGCGGTACTGGGCGGCATTTTGCTGGGGCTGATCGAAGCCATAGGCGCCGGCTACCTCGGCCCGCTGACCGGTGGTGTGCTGGGTAGCCAATACTCCGACATCTTTGCATTTATCGTGCTGATTTTTGTACTCACGCTGCGCCCTCAGGGCTTGCTCGGTGAACGCGTGGCGGACCGGGCGTAGGTAAAACTTCGATGAAACAAAAGAAAATCGTCACATTTTTGGTGGTCGCCATAGCGCTGCTTGTTCTGCCGCTGCTGCTGCAGCAGGGCGGCAATACCTGGGTTCGCATTGTCGATATGGCCTTGCTCTATGTGCTGCTGGCCCTCGGCCTGAACATCGTGGTTGGATATGCCGGCCTGCTCGATCTCGGTTACGTTGCTTTTTTTGCCGTAGGCGCCTATCTGTTTGCGCTGCTCAGCTCGCCGCATCTGGCCGATGCTTTTCCGGCGGTGGCGGCGACTTTTCCGAACGGGCTGCACCTGCCAATCTGGGCAGTCATACCGCTGGCGGCCGGGCTCGCAGGCTTCTTCGGCATCATTCTGGGGGCGCCGTGTTTGAAGTTGCGCGGCGACTACCTGGCCATCGTCACGCTCGGCTTTGGTGAAATCATCCGCGTGTTTTTGAACAACCTTGACAGACCCATCAACCTGACCAACGGACCGAAAGGCATCAGTCAGATTGATTCGATCAAGTTTTTTGGTTTTGATCTGGGCAAGACGCATGAGTTTTTCGGGTTTCAGGTCAACTCGGTCTCGATGTATTACTACCTCTTCCTGGCGTTGGTCATCGTGTCGGTCATCATTTGCCACCGTCTTGAAAAGTCGCGCATTGGCCGCGCCTGGATGGCGATTCGCGAAGACGAAATTGCGGCCAAGGCCATGGGTATCAACACCCGCAACCTCAAGCTGCTGGCCTTTGGCATGGGCGCGACATTTGGCGGCGTGTCCGGCGCCATGTTTGCCGCGTTCCAGGGCTTTGTATCACCCGAGTCCTTTAGTCTGATGGAGTCCATCATGATTGTGGCCATGGTGGTGCTGGGCGGCATTGGGCATTTGCCAGGTGTCATTCTGGGTGCATTGCTGCTGGCTGCTTTGCCTGAAGTGTTGCGCCACGTTGCAGGCCCACTGCAGGCCATGACAGATGGCCGGCTTGACTCGGCCATCCTGCGCCAGCTTCTCATCGCACTGGCCATGATCGTCATCATGCTGATGCGGCCACGCGGGCTCTGGCCATCGCCTGAGCATGGCAAAACGCATGGCAAGCCTGCCGCTTCCGTGTCCGCCAATTCCATCAACCCTTGAGGCGTTCGGCAATGAGCGAAACCATTCTTAAGGTCACCGGTGTCTCCAAGCGCTTTGGCGGTCTGCAAGCCCTGAGCGATGTGGGCATTCATATCGAGCGCGGCCAGGTCTACGGCTTGATTGGCCCAAACGGCGCGGGTAAAACGACATTTTTTAACGTGCTCACTGGCCTGTACACGCCCGACAGCGGTACGTTTGAGCTGGCAGGCAAACCCTATAAACCGACAGCCGTGCATGAAGTAGCCAAGGCGGGCATTGCACGCACTTTTCAAAATATTCGCTTGTTCGCGGAAATGACCGCGCTTGAGAACGTGATGGTCGGTCGCCACGTTCGTACTAAATCTGGTTTGCTGGGCGCGGTGCTGCGCACGCCCGGCTTTAAGCGCGAAGAAGCGGAGATTGCCAAGCGTGCACATGAGCTACTCGACTACGTGGGCATCGGCAAGTACGCCGACTTCAAGGCCCGCACCTTGAGCTACGGCGACCAGCGCCGCCTGGAGATTGCCCGCGCGCTGGCGACCGATCCGCAATTGATTGCACTCGACGAACCCGCCGCCGGCATGAACGCCACCGAGAAAGTGCAACTGCGCGAACTGATTGACCAGATCCGCAAGGACAACCGCACCATTCTGCTGATCGAGCACGACGTCAAGCTGGTGATGGGACTGTGCGATCGCGTCACCGTGCTCGACTACGGCAAGCAGATTGCCGAAGGCGTTCCCGCCGAGGTGCAGAAAAACGAAAAAGTGATCACCGCCTATCTGGGCACGGGTCATTGAAGGGAAGCAGCAGCATGGCAAACACTCTCCTAAAAGTCACGGGCCTGAAGGTCGCCTATGGCGGCATCCAGGCAGTCAAGGGCGTGGATTTTGAAGTCAACGAGGGCGAAATCGTCACACTGATCGGCTCCAACGGCGCCGGCAAAACCACCACCATGAAAGCCATCACCGGCACGCTGCCGTTGCAGGGAGGTGACATCGAATACATGGGCAAAAGTATCAAGGGCCGCGGTGCGTGGGACCTGGTGAAGGAAGGCCTGGCCATGGTGCCTGAGGGCCGCGGCGTGTTCACGCGTATGACCATCGTTGAGAACCTGCAGATGGGCGCCTATATCCGCGACGACAAGCCCGAAATCGCCGCCGACATTGAAAAAATGTTTGTGCTGTTTCCCCGTCTGCGCGAGCGCAAGGACCAACTGGCCGGCACCCTGTCCGGGGGGGAGCAGCAGATGCTGGCCATGAGTCGCGCGCTGATGAGTCGGCCCAAGGTCTTGCTGCTCGATGAGCCCTCAATGGGCCTGTCGCCGCTGATGGTGGACAAGATATTTGAGGTGGTGCACGACGTCTCCACGCGGGGCGTGACGATCTTGCTTGTGGAACAAAACGCCAGCCGCGCGCTAGGCATTGCGGACCGGGGTTATGTGATGGAATCGGGCCTTGTCACGATGAACGGGGATGCCAAAGAGCTGCTAAATGACCCGCGCGTTCGGGCGGCTTATTTGGGCGAATGAGTCAGAGTTTTTGGACTCTGACCCCAAAAACTCACGGACCCCCGGATCAGGCCAACGCTTTGGCCTTGTCCGCTTCGGTCGTGAACGCGTCCGCAAAAAACTCTTCTTCGGGCAAAGCACCCAGCGCGCTGTAGTCGGCGCGCGCCGAATCGACCACAATCGGCGCGCCGCAGGCATAAACCTGATGGCCTGAGAGGTCTGCAAGGTCTTGCAGCACGGCGTTGTGAACAAAACCCGTGCGGCCTGTCCATGCGTCTTCTGCCAAGGCATCGGATATCACAGGCACGTAGCTGAAGTTGGGCATCTCGGCGACCTTGGCCATAACCCAGTCGTTCATGTACAGATCGGCCGGTCGGCGCCCGCCCCAGTACAGCACGGCCGGGCGCGTGATGCCCTTGAACTGCATGTGCTCGATCAGCGCCTTGATAGGCGCAAAGCCCGTGCCCGAAGCCAGCAGCACCATCGGTTTGTCGCTGTCTTCGCGCAGGAAGAAGCTGCCGTAGGGGCCTTCGACGCGCAGGATTTCTTTTTCTTTCATGGCACTGAAAACATGGTCAGTGAACTTGCCGCCCGGCATGTGGCGAATGTGCAGTTCTACCTGCGGCATCTCGGCTTGCGTGTGCGGTGCGTTGGCCATCGAGTAGCTGCGGCGGACACCATCACGCAGTATAAATTCAACGTACTGACCGGCGTGGTACTTGAACACATCGGCAGCCGGCAACTGCAGGCGAATCACTATCACGTCATGTGATGCTTTGGCAAGGCTGGCAACACGGCTCGGCATTTTTTTGATCGGGAAAGCGCTTTCGTCGGTGACCTGACGTGACTCGATGACGATGTCTGAATGCGCCGTGGCGCAGCAGGTCAGGATGAACCCGGCTTCGGCTTCTTCAAGCGACAAGGCCTTGAGTTGGTGCGGGCCTTGCGTAATACTGCCTTCGAGTTTTTTGCACTTGCATGTACCGCAGGCACCGTCCTTGCAACTATAAGGCATGCCTATGCCCTGGCGGATGGCGGCGGCCAGCAGCGCTTCGTCGGGGTTGGCGGTGAACGAGCGGCCGCTGGGCAGCACCGTGACGTTAAAACTCATATTCGTTATCCTTGGCTACCAGCTGCTGTTGGCTGTATTTGTTTTTTTGATTCAATCCTCAATTTTGCCTTCAAACCAAAGTCCCCTTGGCGCGCTGCCCGCGCGCTTTCGCCGCCAGCGCGTTCTGATCATCGGTTGCGGCGATGTCGGCCTTCGCGTGGCGCGGCAACTGCCGCCCACGCTGGCGGTGATGGCGCTTACCTCGTCGCCCGCCAGATTGCCTGAGTTGCGTGCGCAAGGCATCACCCCGCTGCACGGCAATCTTGATGACACGAAGACCTTGCGGCGGCTTGCCGGGCTTGCAACTCGCATCGTGCATCTGGCACCGCCACCTAACGACAAACTTAACTCTCGTGATGCCCGTGATGACCCACGCACGCGCGCCTTGCTGCAATCCCTGCGCCTGCGCAGCCTGCCGCAAGCGGTGGTGTATGGCTCGACCAGCGGGGTTTATGGCGATTGCAAGGGCGCAGAAATTGATGAAACAAGAGCCGTCAACCCGCATACGGCACGCGCGTGGCGGCGGGTGGATGCGGAAGGTACGCTGCGCCTGTTTGGGCGGGCGGCGGGCGTGCGGGTCCACATCCTGCGCATTCCGGGGATCTATGCGCCTGACCGCGAAGGTGGCACGCCGCGCGGGCGACTGCTAAAAGGCACGCCTGTTTTAAACCCCAGCGACGACGTGTACACCAACCACATCCATGCCGATGACCTGGCACGCGCCTGCATCGCCGCCCTGTGGCGCGGCAAGCCGCAGCGTGTGACGAATGCCTGTGACGACACCCGGTTGAAGATGGGTGACTACTTCGATATGGCCGCTGACCTGTACGGCCTCCCGCGCCCGCCACGCATGGCGCGCGATGCCGCGCAGGGCGAGCTGCCACTGGTGCTGCTGAGTTTTATGAGTGAGTCGCGCCAGCTGGACAACAGGCGACTGAAAAACGAGCTGAAAGTGACGCTTCGTTATCCAACAGTGGCCAGTGGCCTGCGTTCGTGGCCGGAACCACAAAACAGCCTGTAACCAGCATGAATACTAGGTTCTTGAATTTTCTTTCTGAAAAGTACCGTCAAAAGTACCGTCATTTTTAAAAGCGTCTCTGTTTGTGGTGTCTTTGACATGGCGTGAGTGAAGGTGAGATTGCACCTTGTCGCGCCAGCTCATGCCGCAGGCAGTCAAACTCGCAAAGATATTTAGGCGCTTTGCCTTTGATACCCGTTTGTTGTTGCCCATCGCTACAAGGTCTGTGGCCGCGTGCCTTGCGCGCGGCGGTGCGCACCCAGCAGCACCGACTCAAGGTCACCCTCCAACCATTGATCGACCTGAAGGTGTGGCTCTCCCATTGTTGCCACGACCCATGTAGGCCACGGCCCATCGTGGCGATGCAATCTGTCCGACAGCACCTGCGAAGCCCATCCCGGCGCGTGCAATGCAATGACAGCGTCAATCTAGGGGCGTGACCTGTGCAACTCTGCACTCAAGTGCAGCGCGTTTCCTGCGTCGTGCCCTGTCAGGTTGGCGCGTCGACGCTGCTCGGTAGCCATCATTCGCAGGACACGGTAGTCGCCATCGGCGCGATACGCGACCGAGGCCAAGTCGGCATCGCGCAAGAGAGCACTCAATTTTTTGTAGAAGGCGGGCGTGTGCCGCGCCTCATTGGGAGGCATCTCCCGACTCTTCTCGCGGGCGACGTCGCGGTCGAGGTAGCAATAGGGATGGCCACCGGATTTCACGCGCGAGGCAACGTGACGCAGGAGGTGATCGTTCCATTCAAGGCGACTCTGGGCTGAATGATCACACCTGATGCATCATCGGGGTGTTGCTGACTTGTTGCTGCTGCCAGCAGTCGTATGTTGCCCTGCCATAGTCCCATGGTATTTCTGATCCACTGGCCCAGTCCCATGTGCAACATCACCAAATCGCTTTCTGGCATGGCAGCAATTTTGTCCTGCTCGTCCTTGGCAATGAGCGACTTGAGCAACCGAACTGCTTGTTCGATCGTTTCCGGCAAAGTACTTTCATTTATGACGTTTATGTCCGGGAGCTCTCGCTTGGGCAGATTGGGAGCTCGTCATTACTCTGTGATGCGGGGTCTAACAGGCCGGGTAGCAAGTCACTGTGATAGGTTCCGGTGGCAATTAAGTGAAGGCTGTACCCAATCCACATCAGCAGGACCAGCAACCAGATTTTCCAGACGATATTGAAGGCTGACACCAGGCCATTCATTCGTTCAAGCAGCTTCAGATCGCCTCCCGGTACAGCCCGTGACAGTGGGCCTAATGCGGGGCAGTGTATTTGACTGACCAACACTACAACGCTGGCAAACCGAAAGCGGTGATGCTGGGTGGACTGACCCACAGCGCGCAGCGCAGTTCAATCAAAAAGTCAGGCCGCACTGCATGACCGTGCTGCTCGCCGAAGCTGCGCGACAGATCAAGGAAAGCACGACTCTTGAGGACGCTTTTCGGTGTCATACTTGGCCTCATGCGGTTGAATTTCCTATCCCTCAGCGTGGCTGGTGTCCCAATGGGGGGCGTGACTACATTTTCGATGCAAAAATGCCGTGCTGGCCATGACGTGCCTGATGCTTACAAACCGATGACTCGGAGCCAAACGCCTGTTGGACGAAACGTTACACCGCCTGGATGTTGTGTCTTGCACGACTTTCTGCTTATTCCCGGCGGCGCGGAAAAACTGGTCGATGCACTCGCCAGCGCGCTGGAGGCGCCCCTGGTCGCGGCATTTGCCAATCAGGTGGACGACTGGATAAGCGCGCGTAGGGTCCGTCTTCGTACCCTGGGTCCGCCGCTCGACGGGCGTTTGTCGCGCTACCTCGTGAGCGAGTGGCGCTTCACCCATTTGCCAGAAGCCCTGTTTGCGCAGGATGCGATGATTTACTCGGGGGTTATCGCGCCGATGGCGGTGCATCGTCAGCCTGGCGGGAGGCGGATTTACTATTGCCAGAGCCCGCCGCGCTTCGTGTACGACTTGCGCGAGTTCTACGCTTCGAAGTCCGGAATGGCGAAAAGGCTAGCACTGGCTCTGTTCAATGCGTGGCTGCGGCCGCGTTACGAGAAGGCGGTGCGGGCAATGGACGTGGTAATCGCCAATTCCGAGAACGTTCGTCGTCGCCTGAAGCGATATCTCGGCATCGAGTCGGTGGTGGTTCATCCGCCGGTCGATACAGAACGCTTTCGCTGGCTGAGGCAGGAGGAATTCTATTTGTCCACTGCCCGGCTGGAGGATTTCAAGGGCGTCAACCTGATTGTCGAGGCGTTCCGGCGCATGCCGGATCAGAAACTGGTCGTCACGTCGGGCGGCAGTCAGGAAATCGCGCTGCGCAAGTTGGCGATCGATTGCCCAAACATCACTTTTACCCCCTGGCTTGATGAGTCAACGCTCGCGGATTTGGTCGGGCGCTCTCGGGCAGTAATCTACGTCCCTCGAGATGAAGATTTCGGGATATCGCCAGTCGAGGCGATGGCGGCGGGGAAGCCGGTTATCGGTGTGGCAGAAGGCGGGCTGCTGGAGACGGTAATCGATCGGGAAACTGGCTTGCTCCTGCCGGCGCCACTGTCTGCCGACAGTCTGGCAGATGCCGTGAGACAGATGACTGCCGAGTTCGCTTGGGCGATGAGAAGGGCTTGCGAGGCTCGTGCGCAGGCATTTTCCTCGCGCTTGTTCGTAGCCGGCATGAGAGCGATTGCAATGCCCTCAACGTCTGATCATCGATACGGAACGAAGATGAGGGAAGAGAACGGGGTAGCGGCGACTCTGACGAGCGTAGACCTGGAAATCAAACGACAATCGGAACAACCGTAATCAAGTGAAACCTGCGCTTGTCATTGCAGCCGGGATTGCCATGGGCCTACAGCTTGTTGCGTCCTTGCACGCCGCCGAGACTGTCGCATCGGACGTGCTGGCGAAAGTCCTTGATCTGGCAGGCGCCGACAGGACCGGGCGTGCTTCTGATCCCCTGCGCCTGCTCTCTTCGCCCACAAGCAAGCGCCACAACCCCTTCTACAGGGCACTGATGAACGATCCGCTGCGTGCAGGCTATCGCGTGGGAATGCTTGAATCCGCCTTCCGCGCTCAGATCGACTCACCGCACCGACTGATGATGGTGGCCGGATCGTTGGCAGGGATTGACCTCGCGCGCGGTTACGACGGCAACCCTCTGAAAGAGCAGGATGCCGCTTTGCTTAAATCGCCTGATCCCCTCGCGCTGGGACTAACGATGATGGTGCGCAATCTACCGGAGGCCAAGGGATGGATCCCCATGCTTCCGAATGAGGCCACGCTGCCGACGCCCCTGCGATTGGAGGTTGCCCGGGTTTTCGCTGCCATCGGCCAGGCCAATCGCTTCAGGCAGCGCGCCTTCGCCGCCTGGCCAAAGGACATGACGCCGCAGCGGTTGCTGCGCCAGGCTGTTGAGAGACAGTTGCAGGAATTCGAGGAGCCGGACTTTCGTCGGCTCCTGCCGCTGGTCGAGCGTGAAGCGCTGATGGCGGGCATGCTCGACCTGGTCCGCGCCGTCGAGGCTCTGAATCATTATCTCGCCTCCGCGCCTCGCATCCCCCCGGTATCCTGGCGCTTGCAGACACCCCTGGGGCTGGTGGTGATCGACACCACCGGGGCGAACAACCGGTACGCGTTGGAAGACCCGCTCCTGGTGGTGGATGTCGGCGGCGACGACCAGTATTCATTCACCACGAAGAAATTCGGGAACAGGATCTCCATTCTTCTAGATCGCGGTGGGGACGACCGCTACATCGCGGAAGAAGCCGCTGCATGCCCTGCATCGGCGGTCATGGGTTTCGGGATTCTCTGGGACACGGAGGGTAACGATCGCTACGAGGCCGGCATGTTTGCGCAGGGTGCTGCGCTGTTCGGCGCCGCACTGCTCGTGGACGGAGGCGGCACTGACGAATTTACAGCCCGGGGATACGCACAGGCTTTCGCCCTGGGGGGCGTCGCGCTCCTGGTCAGCATGGGGGGCAATGACCGCTACGATGCACTGACGCATGCGCAGGGGTCCGGGGGGCCGGAAGGGACCGCCGTGTTGATCGATGTGGCCGGGAATGACCGCTACCGCCTGGGGAACGAGCCCCTCGTCATGCCCTCCTCCCAACTTTCCGATCGCAACGTCTCCATGGGGCAGGGCGCGGGATGGGGAATTCGCGCCGATTTCAGCGATGGACGTTCCACCACGGGTGGCATAGGCGTTCTGCTCGACTTCGCGGGCGACGATCAGTACACGGCCCAGGTGTTTGCACAGGGAGCCGGATTCCACGAAGGCGTCGGCCTGCTGGTGGACGACGGCGGGCGCGATCGCTTCGATGCGGCCTGGTACGCCATGGCGGCGTCGGCACACAGGGCGGCCGGGGTGCTGATCAGCCGGGGCGACGGTGACGACGCGTATACGGCGAGTCACTCCACGTCCATCGGCGCAGCGCACGACCTCTCCATAGCTTTCTTCATCGATGAGGGAGGCAACGACCGCTACGACCTCGGGCATCTCGGACTCGGCGCCGCGCATGACAACAGCACCGCCGTCTTTGTCGATGTGGCGGGTGCCGACCACTATAGCGTCCGAAGTCGCGAATGCATCGCCTTCGGCGCCGCCCATCTCAGCGAATGGGGGACGATCGGCGAGGATGCTCCAAATCTTGGTCTTTTCCTCGATCTATCCGGAGGCGACACCTACACCACGAGCTGCGCAGGCCCTGCCAACAACAGGGTCTGGGCGTGGCCGCGCCGGTTCCCGGACCTGAAGCTGCGCAGCGAAGCGGGCGCCGGAATCGATGGCGAGTATGCGTCACCGTTCCCTACGCAGGCGCGGACGCTACCCCAGGGCCGGACGCTACCCCAGGGCCGCGATCGGGTCGCGCGGCCGAAAGACACAAGATGATCGTCAGAAATTGCGCGCGAATCCGCGTTGAACGTCGAGCACCGGAACGCCGAAATTGAAGTCCAGGCCAGATCACGGAGGGCAGGTTGTGAGTGAGATAGAGGCTCGAAATAGACTAGGCATGACTGCGCCGCCCACCTACCCATGGTGGCTGGCTGTGGCCTGCTATTTTTCCGTCCTCAGCCTCGCTCATCTGGAGTTTTCGATATGGCTGGTGCGGCCACGTGCGACCCAATTCGGCGTTTTTGCGTTCAAGGATCTGGTGCCCTTTGTGGCCGTAACCAGCGGCGTGGCCCTCACGATATGGTTGCTGTGGATGGCCCGCCGGTCGCCGCGGCCCGGTCCGGCACTGGCCTACTGGCTGATATGGGCGCTGTACGTTGCCTTGTTCGACCGGTATCTCACTTTCTCGATCAACGAGTATGCGCACTATCCCCAATATGCTGCGCTGGCCTGGCTGCTGGCCCGTGCCCTGGATCCGGACCGCAGCCGGTTGCGGGTCGCACAGGTGCTCTTCTGGGCCACCCTGCTGGGTATGGTGGACGAGGTCCAGCAGTATGTGTGGATCGCGCCCAACTATGGAATGTACCTGGATTTCAACGATTTTTTCGTGAACCTGGTGGGCGCGGCAGCCGGCGTGCTCGTCTACTACGGTTTTAAGCCCGCGGGCAGGTTCAGACTCGAGCGCAGATTGCCGCTGGTGGAAATCCTGCTGTCCGTCCTTCTGTGCGTCGGAGTCGCCGCCGGCCTTCAAACCGGGCGGCTTGCCATGACCCCACCATCGCTCGTCCCGCCGGGCGGGCTGGATCGGGGCGCCGACGGCGTGCTTCGCCTGTATCTGCAGCGCCGCCCCGGCGCCTTCGGAAGCTTCGAGGCCGGGCCCTACCGCGGTCGATACTGGATCCTCGATCCATTGTCCGGTCTGGCCTTGATGCTGGGGGCAGGGATGATGTTCGCGACATTGCCGCGGGTAATGCGGCAGCGGCCGGATAGCATCGGGCGATAATGATTCCCGCAATCCCTTTTCTGATCGGCCTGCCGGACGATCGTTTCGATGGCATATTGCAGGATCCGAAAGCGCCGGCGCTCATCAAACACCACTGCGGGGAGGCCCGAGGGTGGGCGGGGGCACACACAAAATAACTGGCCGCAGGCCACTGACCAAACACACCGCGCGCAGCGCCTGACTAAAGGCCATCAGCGATGGTGGCGAGATCAACCTTTAGGCCTGAGCAGACCTGTCGAGAGCGCAGTCCCCAGCACAATCACCACTGCGCAGATCAGCATCCAGAGCGTGACATGCTCGCCCAGCAGCAGTACGCCATAAAAAACCGCAAACACAGGCACTAAAAACGTCACTGACAACGCACGTTGCGGGCCGGCGTTTTCGATCAGCCTGAAAAACAAAATATAGGCTACGCCGCTAGACACCACACCCGTCACCGCCAGTGCGCCCCAGGCAGCCGCCCCTGGCATATATTCTGGCCACAGCCATGCAGCAGGCAGGGCCATGCCCAGCGTAGCACCCATCTGGCTGCCTGCTGCCGTGACCAGTGGCGATATGCCCACCAGATAGCGTTTGGTGTAGCTGGCTGCAATCGCGTAGCAAATGCAGGCCAGCAGACAAGCCAGAACGGCTAGAGCAGACGCCGCATGAGACACATCAGGCTTGAAGCTGGCTTTGTCGCCAGCGAGCATGGCGATGCCGATAAAACCCAGCGCGAGGCCCAGTAGCCGTGAGGTATTGGGCTTGTCTTTAAGCCACAACCACGCGACCAGTGCGCCGAACATCGGCACCGTGGCGTTGAGGATGCTGGACAGCCCGGTGGTAATCGACAGCAGTGCAAACGCAAAGCAGGCAAACGGAATGCCCGAATTGAGAATGCCCACAAAAAAAGTACGCCGCCAGTGCTGTCTCAGCTCTGGTATCAGCCCGCGCAGCCATACCAGCGGCAATAAAAACAGCGCAGCGATGCTCACGCGTACCGCAGCCGTTGGCAACGGCCCGAACTCCAGCACGCCGATATGCATGAAAAAAAATGACGCTCCCCAGATTGCGGCCAGTAATATCAAATCTGCAAGCCAAGGCTTTGGGCTTGCCTGTTCCGCTGAAGTCGGTGAATTCAAAGCATGGGTTCCTGTAGTGCGCCTTCCAGTTGGAGCAGCGCAGTTTTACGATCAAGCCCACCGGCATAGCCAGTAAGCGAGCCGTTGCTGCCGAGCACGCGGTGGCACGGAACGATGATGCTAACCGGATTGCGCCCGACTGCCGCACCCACAGCGCGTACCGCCGCCGGATTACCGATGCGCTTGCTGACATCGCCATAGCTGGCTGTTGCGCCCGGCGGAATCGCCAGCAAGACCTGCCACACCGCTTGCTGGAAGGCCGTGCCGCCAGACAGATCAAGCGGCAGGTTGAAGTGTGTGCGTTGCCCGTCGAAATATTCCTTGAGTTGCCGGGTAGTTTGTTGAAGCACCAAGTGACTGGCGTCTTCGGGCCAGCTTGAGCCCGTCACCAATTCTTCAGGTAAATGCCGCTGGCCTTCAAACCACAAACCCGCCAGGCCTTTGGCTGTTGCAGCCATGATGATGCGGCCCAGCGGGCTTTGGTAGCTGTGTTGAACGATGGAGGTGTCGAATTTCATGATTGACCTGTGTTGAATGTTTTTGCGTCCTGAAAACCCGAAAAATGCCCTTTTTTGACTGTCATTTATGACTGCAATCCAATGAATACAGGCGTGATATGCTATTTATTTAATAGCAATCTGAATGCCGAGTCCTTCATGGCTCTGCACCAATCCATGCGCCGCTCCAGACCCGTATCACCGCGTAGCTGCGCCACGGCTTCCAGGCCATGGATGCAGCCTCGGCCAGTCGTGCCGGATTTTTAAGGCCTTGCACGCCAAGCGCCTTGTGCAGTGCCACGTCGCCTGCGGGAAAGGCATCTGGCCAGCGCAAGGCACGCATGGCAATGTACTGCGCCGTCCAGTCGCCAATGCCAGGCAGCGCTTTCAAAGCGGCGATGGTGGCTTGCACGTCTGCCCCGCCATGCAGCGCCAGGCGCTTGCTGGCAACGGCTTGCGCTATGCCCACGATGGCCGCTTGCCGCTGCTTGACGATGCCGAGCTGGCCCAACGCATCACCACTGGCACCCGCCAACACGCCGGGCGCGGGAAACAAGCGGTTAAGGGTGGGCCACGGCGTTTCAATCGGTTCGCCAAACTTATCGACCATACGCTGGGCCAGCGTGCGTGCAGCGGCCACGGTGATCTGCTGGCCGAGTACGGCGCGCACGGCTAGCTCGTAGCCATCGAGCGTGCCGGGTACGCGCAGGCCGTCTGCGGCTGGAAAGCTGGCGTGCAGCACCTGATTGATGGCGTTCGGATCCGCATCAAGATCAAAAGTCGCACGCACCCGGCGAATCACCAGCGGCAGCACCTCACGCAGTGAATCACTGACGCTTAAAACCAGTTGTGAGCGCGTTTCGTCAAAGCCCATGCGCAGCCAGCCTTTATGCATTTTCTCTGCGCTATCAAGGCTGAAGGTTCGGCTGATGAATGCCCCCTCGCTGTGCTCAACCGAGTGAATCAGTCGCTTGCTGAAGAAGGCCAGCATGGCGACTACATCGTATGGCGGGCGATAGCCCAGGCGGATGGTGATGCCGTCAGCGTTTTTCTGGGCAAGCAGTTTTCCCTTGCGCCGCAGTTGCGTCGGGTTAAGTTTGTAGTGCGCCACAAACTCATCGTTAAAGCGCCGCACGCTGGCGTAGCCACTCATCAGCGCTATCTGTGTGATGGGCAGGCTGGTGTCTGCCAGCAACTGCTTGGCAGTGTGCAGCCTGCGCGTTTGCAGGTACTGCATGGGCGACACGCCAAACTGCGCTTCGAAAATGCGGCGCACGTGCCTGGCGCTCACGCCCAGGCGCGCAGCGAGTTTCTCTACGCTGGGCGAGTCGGCATCAAGCTCAGGCTCATCGAGCAAGCGCGCCGCCTGATGCGCCAGGATGTAAGACGCATCCTGGATAGACCACACCACGGAGTGCGGTGCCAGCTCGGGTCGGCAGCGCAGGCAGGGCCGAAAGCCGGCACTTTCGGCCTGCGCTGCGTGGCGATAAAAGCGGCAGTTCTCGCGCTTCGGGGTTTTCACACTGCATACCGGACGGCAGTAAATGCCGGTTGAAGTCACCGCCGTAAAAAATTTGCCGTCAAAGCGTGCGTCCCTTGCCTTCAGGGCCAGGTAGGAGTCGTCATCGGTCAGCATGGATTCAGTGGGCATGGCTTGATGATACGCCGTACATCGCTCTTGACTAGCTGTTTTCGGACATGTGCCTGAGGGGGCTGGCCACGCCTACAATTGCGGCTTTGCAACAGCACGCGCCTTGCGTGCCTCACTTGTGTGGAAGCTCTTTAATGCAAGCCAGCGCCTCGATTTTCAAAGCCTACGACATTCGCGGCATTGTGCCGTCCACCATCCATGAAGAAGTAGCTCAGGCACTCGGCAAGGCGTTTGGCACTGCGGCCTTGAGAGAAGGCGAAACCACAGTAGCTGTTGGCCGCGATGGGCGCTTGAGCGGGCCGGCGCTTAGCGCGGCCTTGATGCGCGGACTGGCCAGCGTAGGTGTACATGTGATTGACGTGGGCATGGTCACTACACCCCAGTTGTACTTTGCGGCCAGCACATTGGCCACGTCAGGCATACAGGTGACCGGCAGCCACAACCCGAAAGACTACAACGGCTTCAAGATGGTGCTGGCAGGGCGCGCAATTTACGGTGAAGAAATCCAGACGCTCTACCGGGCGATGTCTGCCGAGGCCTGGGCCAACGCAGCCGTGCCAGGTGTTGTGAGTGTGGTTGATGTTTCGCAGGCCTACCGAGAACGCATCGTCTCAGGCATCAAGCTTGCCCGACCCATGAAGATCGTCATTGACTCGGGCAACGGTGTTGCAGGTGCCTCGGCCCCGGCCATTTTTCGGGCGCTGGGCTGCGAGGTCACCGAGCTGTTCAGCGAGGTCGATGGCAACTTTCCAAACCACCATCCTGACCCGAGCAAGCCTGAGAACCTGCGCGATTTAATCAGCGCACTCAAAACATCTGATGCGGAACTGGGCCTCGCATTTGATGGTGATGGCGACCGCCTCGGCATCGTCACCAAAGACGGCAACAACATTTACCCGGACCGCCAGATGATGCTGTTTGCCAGGGATGTGCTGTCGCGCGTACCCGGCGGCACCATTTTGTTTGACGTGAAATGCTCGCAGCACCTCGCGCCCGAGATCGTCGCTGCAGGCGGCGTTCCCATGATGTATAAAACCGGCCACTCGCTCATCAAGGCGAAGATGAAAGAAGTCAACTCGCCGCTGGGTGGCGAGATGAGCGGGCATATCTTTTTCAAAGAGCGCTGGTACGGTTTTGATGACGGCACCTACGCCGGTGCGCGCCTGCTGGAGATCGTCAGCCGTGTGCCTGATGCGAGTAGCTTGCTCAACGCTTTGCCCACCAGCTTCAGCACACCGGAGCTCAATGTGGCTTGCCGCGAGGGTGAGCCGCACACCGTGGTGGAGGCGCTGATTAAGGCGGCCCATTTTGCGGAGCCTGCGAAAGTCTCCACGATTGATGGCGTGCGCGTTGACTGGCCTGACGGTTTCGGTCTGATCCGCGCATCCAACACCACGCCGGTGCTGGTGTTGCGCTTTGAAGGGCACACGCAGCAGGCCCTTGAGCGCATTGAAGCCGATATGTTGGCCCTGCTGCGCAGTGTCAAGCCCGATGCCAGTTTGGCAGCGGCTGCGCATTGAATGAAAATACTTCTCGTCAAGCTGTCGTCGCTCGGCGATGTCGTGCATACCCTGCCAGTGCTGCAGGACATTCATGCGGCGCTGCCGGATGCGCAGATTGACTGGGTCGTTGAAAAATCTTTTGCGCCTTTGCTTTCATTTTTTGTTGACGACCACACGCTAAATCGCAGCATCAACCGGGTTATTACTTGCGAGATCAGGCGCTGGCGCAAGTCGCCTTTTTCCAGCGCCACAGGTAGCGAGTGGCGCTCTTTCAAAGCCGCGCTTCAGGCACAAAGCTATGACGCAGTGATTGACCTGCAAGGCTTGAGCAAATCTGCCGTCGTGTCCTGGCTTGCACGCCTAGCGCCGAACGGCAAACGCTACGCGCTGGCGAATCAGACCGAGGGTTCGGGTTATGAAGCGCCTACGCGCTGGGTGGCTGATGTGGCCTTTCACATCCAGCCGCACATCCATGCGCTGAAGCGCTCGCGCGAGCTGGTAGCGCTGGCACTGGGTTACCGCCTTGATCTGACCCCTGATTTCGGATTAAAACAGGCCGTAGACCAACAAATACGGGCGCAGTCAGCTATTAAAATAGTAGCAAATACGGTGACCTTCATACACGGTACTTCACGCGCCGAGAAACAATGGCCGTGCAGTCACTGGGTGGAGTTGGCTCAACATCTCATTCGAGCGGGCCACCACATCGCACTGGTGCATGGCAATGCAGCAGAGCACGCCACCAGCCAAGCGATAGCGCAAGCCATAGCCATATCGCTAGGGCCAAGCGGGCGGGGTAGTGTCATGGTCTGGCCGATGTTGCCGCTCGATGAGCTGACTGCCGCGCTGGCCCAATGCGTTGGCGTGATCGGTGTTGACAGCGGCGTGAGCCATATTGCCGTTGCGCTTGGCTTGCCGCATGTACAGATCTACAACTTTGACACCGCCTGGCGCACCGGCCCCGATGAGCAAACTGCAATCGGTCAGGTCAGCGTGTTTGCCACGCCCGCGCCCAGCGTTCAGGCAGTCTGGCAAGCCTGGGTTGATGGCGGGCAGGGCACTGCATGAGCCGCCTGATCCTCAATCTGTATTCGCTCCTGATGTGGCTGGCGCAGCCTTTCATGCGCCGCAAGCTGGCGCGCCGCGCGCGGCAAGAGCCGGGTTATGGCGAAGCAATTGACGAGCGTTTTGGCAGGTATACCCAGCCACTTGAGGCAAAGTCTGAACTGCTGTGGCTACATGCCGTATCGCTTGGAGAAACGCGCACGGCGGCTATTTTGATCAAAGCGCTGCGTCAGCAGTATCCGGCGCTTCGCATATTGCTTACGCACGGCACAGCCACGGGTCGCGCAGAAGGCGCAGGCCTGTTGCGTGCGGGTGATGTGCAGGTCTGGCAACCCTGGGACAGCAAGGGCGCTGTGCAGCGCTTCTTCAATCACTTCAAGCCGCGCATCGGGCTGCTGATGGAAACCGAGATCTGGCCCAACCTAGTAGCAGGGGCACAGGCGCGCGCCGTGCCGCTGGTGCTGGTCAATGCCCGCCTGTCTGAAAAATCATTGCAGCAGGCCCTGGCACTGGCAGCGCTGGCCTACCCCGCTTACGGCGCACTGTCGGCGGTGTATGCGCAGACTGATGAAGACGCAAAGCGCTTTCGCCAGCTTGGTGCCCCAGTTGCGGGCGTGTTTGGCAACCTCAAGTTTGATGCAACAGCTGATGCCGCCAGCCAAGCCACGGGCAAAGCTTGGCGACAAGCTATTGCGCGGCCGGTTGTGATGTTTGCCAGTTCCCGGGAAGGTGAAGAGGGCGATTTTTATGCACAAATAAGTGCTGCAGCCCAACAAATACGCACCGAAATGACAAATTTTGTAGCTACTGATTTAATAGCAAATGCAGGCTTAATCATGCCGCACATACTGGTCGTGCCACGCCATCCCCAGCGCTTTGACGAAGTAGCGGCGCTGGCCGAAAAGCACGGCCTGCAGGTGTCTCGCAGATCAACTTGGCCTGCTGGCCCTGCATCAAACGAAGAAGCCATGGCCGCCGACATCTGGCTGGGCGACACGCTCGGCGAGATGGTGCTGTACTACTCGCTGGCTGACGCGGCGCTGCTGGGCGGCAGCTTTGCACCGCTGGGCGGGCAAAACCTGATGGAAGCCGCCGCCTGCGGTTGCCCCGTCATCATGGGGCCGCACACCTTCAACTTTGCAGAGGCAGCGCAGAATGCTGAAGCTGCTGGGGCGGCAAGGCGTGTTACTGACATGGCGGGCGGCGTGCGTATGGCGATGGAACTGGTCAGCGATGCATCGTCAGCAAAGGCGCAGGCTGTAGCGTCTTGCCTGGCATTTGCTGCACGCAACCGAGGAGCGACCGTCAAGACGCTGGATGCGCTCAGGAGTTTTAGCGGCTTGCTGCAATAGCCCCCTTTACTTTGTAACTACTCAGGTCTTGCTGATTCGTAGGGTGGGCACTGCCCACGCTGGCTTCATGAATGGGGCCAAGTCGGGGATTACGTGGGCGATGCCCACCCTACAGGGACCTGAGTAGTTACTTTACTTTGCCAACAAAGAATTAACGATCAGCAAGTCATCGGCTGTCAAGGTGCCATTGGCTTGCCGCAGCTTCAAGCCGCCTACCAGAACGTCATAGCGTGCCTTGGCCAAATCGCGTTTGGTCTGGAACAACTGGCTTTGGGCGTTGAGCACGTCGATGTTGATACGCACGCCGACCTGGTAGCCGAGCTTGTTGGCATCTAGTGCGCTTTGGCTAGACCGCTCTGCTGCTTCCAGCGCTTTGACCTGGCCTTGGCCCGACTGCACGCCGAAGTAAGCGGTGCGGGTAGCCAGTGCCACCGTGCGGCGCGCGCCTTCAAGGTCTACCTGCGCTTTGTCTTTCAGGGCAATGGTTTCCACGATGCGGTTTTGCGTGGCAAAGCCTGTAAACAGGGGCAGGTTCAATACCAGGCCAATCGCGCCCAGATGGGAGCGATTGTTAAAAGTGTTGCCAGCGGTACCTGACGGACTGCGGATGATGTTGTAGCTGGCATTGAGGTCAACCGTCGGCTTGTTGCCAGCCTCGGCTTTTTTGACTTCAAGCTCTGCAATGTAATAGTTGTTTTGCGCCAGCCGGATACTCGGGTGTACCAGTATCGACTGGTCTACCCAGGCGTTGACATCGGCGGGCACTATGGGGGGTAGTGCGGACGGAATGATCAGGCCTTTGGGCTGTGCGTCGGTTTTGCCAACCAGCGTATCGAGCGCCAGTTTTTTAACGCGCAAATCGTTTTCGCCAGCAATTTCTTGTGCACTCACCAAGTCGTACCGGGCTTGCGCTTCGCGCGTGTCGGTGATGGTGGAAGTGCCGACTTCAAAGTTGCGTTTAGCTGATGCAAGCTGCTCGGCAACCGCCGTCTTTTGCGCGCGCACAAATGCCAGCGTATCAAGAGCTGCGAGTACGTCAAAATACGCTTGGCTGGTGCGCACAATCAGGTCTTGCGCGGCGCTGTCCAACTGGGCCTTGGCCAAATCCACCTGTTTGCGGCCTTGCTCATAGGCGGCTAAATTGGCGGGCCGGTAAAGTGGATGGCTTGCAGTGAGCGCTGCATTTTGGGTGCTGAAGCTGCGGTTGCCAGCATTCGGGTTGGTATTTTCAAGGCTGGAGAGTGACACGCCAGCCGACAAACCCGCCGTCGGCAAGATGCCCGCTTTGGCCTGATTGGCCTTTGCCAGGTTGGCATCGTATTGCAGTTTGGCCGACTGGTAATTGGCATCAAACGCTCGGGCCGATTCGTAAAGGCTCACCAAATTTTGCGCATGGGCAGGTAGTGCTGCAAACAGCACCGATGCCACGGCTATCGATACAGCTGACAGTTTTTGAGGTTTTGTCATGGGTGTCCTGAAATATGTATGAATCAGTAAATAAAAAATTGATCAGTGGGCGCTGTAACGGCAGCCGGTTCAATACGTCGCCACACTGGGGTCAATCTGCTTGGCCCAGGCATTAATACCGCCTTGCAGATTGACGACTTGGGTGAATCCGCTCTGCGCCAGAAAAATGGCTACCTGCTGGCTGCGCACTCCGTGATGGCACAGGCATGCAATGGGGTGATCGCTGTCGTGTGCCTGCTGTAGTTCAGCCACGGGTGCGGGTATCTCGCGCATAGGAATCGCCAGCACTGCAAAGCCGTCGGGTTTGACCGATGCGGTCTGCAACTCCCACGGTTCGCGTACGTCCAGCACGATGGCTAGCTTGCGTTGCTCTGCGGGTTGCAGGCTGCCCAGCCAGTCTGCAAAGCTGGCTGGATTAAGTTGCGGAATCATCAAAATGGCTTTCAGTGTTTAGTGTTTAACGAGCTGACTCAAGGGTACTTCTAGAAATTCAGATTTTCGGGATGAAGTGCAAGGCGCGTGTCGCATCGCCCTTTGGGCTCATGCGAGGGTCGCGCAGCAACCCCACGAGCACCGCGCAACGCCGCAATTCGCCCGAAAAATGAATTTATAGAAGTGCCCTCAAAACGTGAACTTTGAGGGCTGTGGAAAGTTAAGCAATGGCGCTGCCACCGTGTCCCAGGCCTGAACGGTGCGCCAGGCCTCCTGGTCTACCCGCGTTATCAGTGTGGCGCGCATCACTGGCTCGCTGCCGACGATGGCGCTCAAACGGCCGCCTACCTTGAGCATGGATAGCAGGGCGCTGGGTACTTCGACGACCGAACCACTGAGCACGATGACATCAAACGGGCCACCTAAGATGTCATTTAAGGGGTCACTGCCTGAGACTGCCTTGGCAATGTGGGCCGCACCATCACCGGTGCGCACCTCGACGTTGTGCAACCCTGCTTTTTGCAGGTTGCCGCGTGCGGTCTCCGCCAGCGCGGCATCAATCTCCAGCGTGATGACCTGCTGCGCACGGTGGCCCAGCAGCGCGGCCATGTAGCCCGAGCCAGTACCGATTTCCAGCACCTTCTCGTGCTTTTGCACAGCCAAGTCTTGCAGGATGCGCGCCTCGACCTTGGGTGTCAACATGCATTGATCGGGGTGCTGTTGCAGTTTGGATGTGAGCGGGATTTCCATGTCAACAAAAGCCAGCGCCTTGTGGGCCAGCGGCACAAAGTCTTCGCGCTTGACGACTGCCAGCAGCGACAGCACCTGGTTGTCCAGCACCTCCCAGGGGCGGATTTGCTGCTCAATCATGTTGAATCGGGCTTGTTCGTAGTTCATGTCTTGCCTGTTGTATTGCTTGGGAAGAAAAAATGTATGAATAATTATAAAAAAGAAACTGAATTTTAGGGGTACTCTGCCCGCCCGGCATGCCAGTCAGGTGGGGATCACTGTGAATTTTTTGCGGGAACGCTGCAAAACTGGTCATACAGCACACCCATCACGCCCAATGCCTGTGGGCTGTCGATCTTGTAGTAAATGGCCTTGCCGTCGCGGCGGGTGCTGACGAGGCCTTCGTCACGCAACACGCCCAGTTGCTGGGACAAGGTGGGTTGCACGATGCCGACCAGCTCTTCGAGTTCACCCACCCGCCTCTCACCCTGCGCCAGTTGGCACAGCAGCAACAGTCGGTCGGGATTGGATAGCACCTTCATCAGGCGGCTGGCCTCGTCGGCCTTGCTACGCAAGATGTCGATGTCCATGATGGTGTTTGCCTGCATGGTGACGTCACTCCTTTTTATTTAAGACAATGATATTGTATTGACATATATATTATTTGTCAATATACTATGACAATTGGAAAAGGAAACTCAATGAAAATTTTTCACCCACCCATTTTTCAGGCGCTGGCATTGGCGCTGGTTCTTGGCATGGCGCTTGGCTTGGGTCCCGCGCGGGCCGCTACGGCCGTTGAAGTGCCGGTCGTGCAGCTTCGGGCCCAGCCCGTACCGACCGGCTTCGAGCTCGACGGCGTGGTCCAGCCGGTTCGGCAAAGCACGCTGTCGGCGCAGGCTTCGGGGCGCGTGGCGTCCCTGCTGGTCAAGGCCGGCGACCGCGTTCGTGCCGGGCAGTTGCTGGCCACCATTGATGATCGCGAGACCCAGACCGGCGTGCAGCGCAGCCAGGCGCAGGTGGCGCAGGCCGATGCCGAGTTGCGCAATGCGCGGGCGCATGCAGAGCGCTCCCGCGAACTCCAGTCCATGGGCTTTGTCAGCAAGGCCGCACTCGATACCGCCGTTTCGCAGTTCAACGCCGCGCAGGCCGGGCGCGACCAGGCTGCCGCTGGTGTCCGCCAGTCGGCGCTGGCGCAGGGCTTCACGCGTGTGACCGCGCCCTACGACGGCTGGGTGTTGCAGACCCTCAGTGAGGCGGGCGACCTCGCCATGCCGGGCAAACCACTGCTGACGCTTTATGCGCCGCTGCCTTTGCGTGCCGTGGTGCAGGTGCCAGCGTCTTTGAGCGACATCGCCCGGACGGCCAGCCGGGTGGAAATTCAGGGTCCCGTCGGCAAGGATGGCTCGCAGTGGCTGGTGCCGGTGGCCCGCAGCGTGCTGCCTGCGGCCGACCCGGTGTCCCAGACCATCGAGTGGCGGCTGGAACTGTCGCCCGCTGCCGCCAGCGGACTGGTGCCAGGCCAGCAGGTGCGCGTGCGCTTTGTCGGCGGCGCGTCCGAGCGCATGGTGGTGCCGGCATCTGCAGTGGTTCGGCGCGGTGAACTGACAGCGGTGTATGTGGTGGTTGGACAGGGCTTTGCCCTTCGGGCGGTGCGGCTCGGTCCTGACCATGGGGCGGCCGGTGTGGAGGTGCTGGCTGGCCTTTCCGCCGGTGACCGTGTGGCACTCGATCCGGTTCGCGCCGGCCTGTCCGGCGCGCGCCCGCTGAACGCCGTGCGCTGAGGTGACCATGATGTACGACAACACATCTTCCGGCCCCGCACGTCTCGGTGCTTCGGGCCGCATTGCGGCCGCCTTCCAGTCCAATGCCATCACGCCGCTGCTGGCACTGATGGCCTTGCTGCTGGGCCTGTTTGCCGTGCTGGTCACGCCGCGCGAGGAAGAGCCGCAAATCAACGTGACCATGGCCAACGTGCTGATCCCTTTTCCCGGGGCCAGCAGCGAAAACGTGCAGACCATGGTGGCCCGGCCAGCCGAGCAGGTGCTCAGCCAGATCGCGGGCATTGAACACACTTATTCCGTCGCCCGGCCGGGCCTGGCAGTGCTCACGGTGCAGTTCAAGGTGGGCGTGCCGCGCACCGAGGCGCTGGTGCGCCTGTACGATGTGCTCAACGCCAACCAGGACTGGTTGCCGCGCGACCTCGGTACGCTCACCCCTATCGTCAAGCCCATGGGCATTGACGACGTGCCGGTGCTGGCCGTCACGCTCTGGAGTGCGGACGCGCTGGCCGCCAACGATCTTGAACGGGTGGCGAGCACCCTGGAAATGGAGCTTAAGCGGGTGCCGGGCGCACGCGAGGTGAAAACTATCGGCGGCCCGGGCCGGGCCGTGCATGTGTGGCTGGACCCGGTGCGCCTGCGTGAACGCGGGGTCGATGTGCTGGGGCTGAAGCAGACGCTGGCCGCTGCCAATTTCGGCATGCCGTCGGGGTCGGTGCTGAACCCCTCGGGCCAGACCGCCCAGATGCTCAGCGTGGAAACCGGCGAGTTCCTCTCCTCTGCCGAAGAGATCGGTTCCGTGGTCGTCGGTGTCAGCAACGGCAAACCGGTCTACCTGAGCGAGGTGGCCCGCATTGAAGCCGGGGCCCAACTGCCGCAGCGATATGTGTGGTTTACGCCGGGCGCGGCTAAGGCGACTGCCGGCGGCGATGCAGCGCAGCCGCCGGTAGCGGGGCAGGTCTATCCGGCGGTGACCCTGACGGTGACCAAGAAACCCGGCCAGAATGCCGTGGACGTGGCGCGCGCTGCCAACGCCCGCCTGGCAGAGCTGCGCAACACGGTGATCCCCGCCAATATCGAGACCAGCGTCACCCGCGACTATGGCGAAACCGCTGCGGAAAAAGCCAACAAGCTGATCCAGAAGCTGGCCTTTGCCACAGGCGCGGTGATTTTGCTGGTGGGTTTTGCGCTGGGTCGGCGTGAAGCGGTGATCGTCGGTGCCGCCGTGATCCTGACGCTGATGGCCACGCTGTTTGCCAGCTGGGCCTGGGGCTTCACGCTGAACCGTGTGTCGCTGTTCGCGCTGATCTTTTCCATCGGCATCCTGGTGGACGACGCCATCGTGGTGGTCGAGAACATCCACCGCCACCAGCAGCTCTACCCGGAGAAGTCGCTGGCCGACATCATTCCCGCTGCGGTCGACGAGGTCGGCGGCCCCACCATCCTGGCCACGCTCACGGTGATTGCCGCGCTGCTGCCCATGGCTTTTGTGAGCGGGCTGATGGGCCCCTACATGAGCCCGATTCCGATCAACTCCAGCCTGGGCATGGCGATTTCGCTGGCCATTGCCTTCACAGTCACGCCGTGGCTGGCGCTCAGGCTCATGAAGCAGCACGGTCCCGGCCACGGGCAGGAGGCCACAGCGGCGCCCGGCGGCCTGGGCCCGAAACTGCAACGCTTTTTCACGCGCATTCTCACGCCCCTGCTGGACAGCGCGCGCAAGCGCTGGCTGTTGCTGGCCGGCATCCTGGTCGCCTTGCTGCTCTCGGCCGGCCTGACGCTGGTGCAGTGGGTGGTGCTCAAGATGCTGCCCTTTGATAACAAGAGCGAGTTTCAGGTGGTGGTGGACATGCCGGCCGGCACGCCGCTGGAAAACACCGCGGCCGCCCTGCACGAGATGGGCGCCTTTTTGGCGCAGCAGCCCGAGGTGCGCGACCTGCAGGGCTACGCCGGCACGGCCAGTCCGATCACCTTCAACGGCCTGGTGCGCCAGTACTACCTGCGCGCTGAGGTCGAGCAGGGCGATCTGCAGATCAACCTGGTCGACAAGCAGCACCGCAGCGACAAGAGCCATGTGATCGCCCAGCGCCTGCGCCCCGAGCTGGAAAAAATCGGCGCGCGCCACCAGGCCCGCGTCAAGGTGGTCGAAGTGCCGCCCGGCCCGCCAGTCATGAGCCCGCTGGTGGCCGAGGTGTATGGCCCGGACGAAGCCGGCCGCCAGGCGCTGGCCCGGCGCATCGCCGCGGCCTTTGCTGCCACGCCCGACATTGTGGGCATCGACACCTCGCTCAAGGAGGACGCACCCAGCGCTCACCTCACGGTGCGGCGCCAGCGTGCCGAGTCGCTGGGCATTCCGGTGGCGGCGATTGCACAGACGGTGCATGCCGCGCTCTCGGGTGCAGACGCCGCCTACCTGCACGATGGCCAGTCCAAGTACCCGGTGCCGGTTCGCCTGCAACTGCCGCTGGAGAGCCAGGTGGGGCTCGATGCGCTGCTGGCCCTGCCCATGAAGGCTGCCAATGGCCGGATGGTGCCGCTGTCCGAACTCGTGCGCGTGGACCGAGGCGTGATCAACAAGCCGCTGTTCACCAAGGACCTGCTGCCCGTGAGCTATGTGTTTGGCGACATGGCCGGCAAGCTGGATTCGCCGCTGTACGGCCTGTTTGGGATCCGCCCGCACCTCAAGGATGCCGCGCTGCCCAACACCGGCGAGTTGGGTGAATACTGGATTAACCAGCCCACCGACCCCTACCGCCAGTACGCCATCAAGTGGGACGGCGAATCGCAGATCACCTACGAGACTTTTCGCGACATGGGCACCGCCTATGGCGTGGGCCTGATCCTGATCTACCTGTTGGTGGTGGCGCAATTCAAGAGCTACCTGGCGCCGCTGGTCATCATGGCGCCGATTCCGCTGACCATCATTGGCGTGATGCCGGGCCACGCCCTGCTCAATGCCCAGTTCACGGCCACCAGCATGATCGGCATGATCGCGCTGGCTGGCATCATCGTGCGCAATTCCATTTTGCTGGTGGACTTCATCGAGCTGCAGGTGGCGCAGGGCATGGACTTCAAGGAAGCCGTGGTGAGCTCGGCCGCCGTCCGTGCCCAGCCGATTGCGCTGACCGGCTTGGCCGCCATGATCGGTGCCTTTTTCATCCTGGACGACCCCATCTTCAACGGGCTGGCGATTGCGCTGATTTTCGGCATTTTGGTGTCCACGCTGCTGACGCTGGTGGTCATCCCGGTGCTGTATTACGCGCTGTACCGTAAGCGCCACGAGGGCCCGCCGCCGGCAGCGCCCGCTACCGTTTCGGTTTCCGTTTCCCCAACCCCTGTCTGATTTTTTAAAGGAGTCTTGCCATGACTGTCGAACGCTACATCCGTATTTTTGCCGGCCTGTTTATCCTGCTGTCCCTCGCCCTAGGCGTGGAGGGCAGCCCGCTGTTCGTGAGCAAGTGGGCACTGGCCTTCACCGCCTTTGTCGGCGTCAACCTGTTCCAGTTCGGCTTTACCAACCTGTGTCCGCTCGGCTTTATCCTGAAGAAGCTGGGCGTGCCCGAGTCCAAAATGTCTTGAAAATGTCTTGCGACACCTGAGCATGTGCATGTGCATGTTCAACCCGGAAGTGTCATGAGCGACACCATCATCCAGCGCCTGAAATAAGCAGGCCCTGTCACGCCGGTTGTCGCATTAATTTCGAAAAGACGAGCTCATTCCGCGTGACTTTGCTTACCCACCGCTACTTCACTGGTTCACTCTAACAAAGGGTCATATGGATTTTCTTGAACTTTTTAAACAGTATTGGCCATTCATGGCTCTGGTTCTTTGGTTTGCGTACAAGTGGTGGAATTCAAAAAGAGTTGTTGCTCTGCTGCCAGAACTTAAGAAGAACGGCGCGATATTTATCGACGTTAGATCAGCTGGGGAGTTTGCAAATGGGAACGCCCCTGGAACCATTAACATCCCCCTTCAGGAATTGGGAAGTAGACTTGGTGAGATACCTAAGTACTCTCCGGTTGTTCTCTGCTGTGCCAGCGGAACACGAAGTGGGATGGCAAAACTGATGCTCAAGAGGAAGGGCTACCAGAATGTTTATAACATCGGAACTTGGAGCAAGTTTCTGAACTAACCTTAGTTACGTCAGTAGTTTTGCTGGATCGGACCAGACCAGTTGCCTGGCTCCCTACTGGTTGCGGGTTTCAGACTGGGGTTTTGTGGCGAACTTGCGCTTGAGCCACTGCGCCAGATCGTCGAGGTAGCAGTAGGTCACCGGCACCACCACCAGTGTCAGCAGCGACGAGGTGATGACACCGCCAATGACGGCCTGGCCCATGGGCGCGCGCTGCTCCGAGCCTTCGGTCAGCGCGAAGGCCAGCGGCATCATGCCGAAAATCATCGCCAGCGTGGTCATCAGAATCGGGCGCAGCCGGACCCGGGCGGCCGTGAGCAGCGCTTCGCTGCGGGCCATGCCCGGGATGCGGCGTCCGTCCGCGTCCGTCGTGTCTGCACGCATGCGGATCGCAAAATCCACCAGCAAGATCGCGTTTTTCGTGGCCAGTCCCATCAGCATCACCACGCCGATGATGGAAAATATCGACAGCGTCGAGCCGAACAGCAGCAGCGCCAGCACCACGCCGATCAGCGTCAGCGGCAGCGAGGTCATCAGGGCCAGCGGCTGCAGAAAGCTCTTGAACTGGCTGGCCAGAATCATGTAGATGAACAAAATCGCCAGCACCAGTGCCGAGATCGCGTAGCCGAAGGACTCGGCCATGTCTTTGGTCGCGCCGCCAAACTGGTAGCGGTAGCCGGGCGGGAAGCTGATGCTGGCTAGCGCTTTGCGGATATCGCCCGAGACCTCGCCGGCCGAACGGTTGTAGACGTTGGCATTGATCGCGACTTCGCGCGTCAGGTCGCGCCGGTTGATCTGGTTCGGGCCGGTGGACTCCTTCACCGTGGCGACCTGGCTCAGGCGCACCGTGCGGGCCGAGCCGTCGGCGTTGCTGCCGATGACGCTGCTGATGAAAGGCAGGCGCTCCAGATCTTGCGGGGCATTGCGCGCGTCGGGGGCCAGGCGCACATTCACGTCGTAGGTCTGGTCGTCCGGCGCGCGCCAGTTGCCGACGGTTTGCCCGGCCACCAGTGTGCGCAGCGAGGCGGCGATTTGCGAGACGGTGAGGCCCAGATCCGACGCGGCATCACGCTTGACATCGACCTCGATGGTCGGCTTGTCGGCCTTCAGGCTGGAGTCCAGATCGACCAGGCCCGGAATGCCGCTGATTTTTTCCATGACCAGCCGGCTTAGGCGCTCCAGCTCCTTGAGGTCGGCGCCCTGCAGCGAAAACTCGATCTGCTTGTTGCCGCCCACCGCGTCGAGCAGGCCGACGTGCGTCACAGTGATGCCGGGCACCTGCTTGAGGCGCTCGCGCAGCACGCCGGACATCTGGTCCACGTTGCGGGTTCGAGCCTTGCGGTCCACCAGGCGCACGTAAATGCTCGCATACATCTTGCCCTGGGCACTGCCGGTGTTGATGGTGGACAGCGTGTAGCTGACCTCCGGGAACTCGCGCAGAATGGTTTCCACCTGTTTCGTCTTGGCCTCGGTCGCCTCCAGCGAAGAGCCCACAGGCGTGTAGAAATTGAGCGAGGTTTCCGAGAAGTCGGCCTTGGGCACAAATTCGGTGCCCAACAGCGGCACCATGAAAATGCTGCTGACAAAGATGGCCAGCGCCATAAACAGGGTCTTTAGCTTATGCACCAGGGCCCAGCGCAGGATGGTCTGGTAGGCGTCGATCAGCCATTCGGTGGCCTCATCAAACCAGCCCGTGACGCGCCCGATGGTCTTGTCGTACAGCGTGACCGGCTGCCACCGCGTGCCGTCGGCCTTGAGTCCGTGGCGGGCGTGGGCCTCAATGCTGGGGTCGTGCCAGATCGATGACAGCATGGGGTCCAGCGTGAAGCTGACAAACATCGAGATCAGCACAGCTGCAACGATGGTGATACCAAACTCGTGGAAGAACTTGCCGATGATGCCGCCCATGAAGCCGATGGGCAGAAACACCGCCACAATCGAAAACGTCGTGGCCAGCACCGCGAGCCCGATTTCCTGCGTGCCCTCCATCGCGGCCTGATAGGGAGTCTTGCCCATCTGCACATGGCGCACGATGTTCTCGCGCACCACGATCGCATCGTCAATCAGCAGGCCCACGCACAGGCTCAGCGCCATCAGCGTGACCATGTTGATGGTGAAGCCGAACAGGTTCATGAACAAAAAGGTGCCGATGATGGAGATCGGCAGGGTCAGGCCGGTGATCACCGTGGAGCGCCAGGAGTTCAGGAAAAGAAACACGATCAGCAGCGTGAGCAGCGCGCCTTCGATCAGCGTGCGCCTGACGTTTTCGACCGCCACGCGAATCGGGCGTGAGCTGTCGCCAATCGACTCCAGCCGCGTGCCGGGCGGGAGCTGGGCCTGCAGCTCCTTGAGGGCCTGGTTCAGCCCGTCCACCACCGCAATGGTGTTTTCGCCCTGTGCTTTTTGCACTGTCAGCAGCAGCGTGCGCTGGCCGTTGTACAGCGCCAGGCTGTCGAGCTCCTGCGAGCCGTCGCGTATGCTGGCAACCTGATCGACCGTGATGGCGGTGCCTGCGCCGGTAGCGGACACCTTGCGTGCGATGATGATCTTGCCGAAATCTTCCGGCCGCTTCATGCGCGCATCGATTTTCACGACGCGCTCCTGCGCCAGCGAGCGGATGGCGCCGACCGGCAGGTCCTGGTTTTCATTGCGCACGGCGCTCGCCACCTGGTCGGCCGTGATGCCCAGCGCTTCCATGGCCTGCGGATTGAGGTAGATGTTGATTTCACGCTTGCTGCCGCCCACCAGACTGACCGAGCCGACGCCGCGCACGTTTTGAAGCCGCTTCTTCAGCACCTGGTCGGCCCAGTTGGTCAGCTCCACCGCCGAAGGGATGGCCGCCGTGCCCTGGGGGGCCGGCAGAACGGCCACCGACCAGATGGCGCGGTTCGCAGGGTCAAAGCGCAACACACGCGGCTCCTTGACCTCGTTACGCAGGAGGGGGCGTAGGGAGGCGATCTTTTCGCGCACGTCTTCAGCCGCCTTGCGGCCGTCGATCTGCAACTGGAACTCGATGATGACGACCGACTGGCCTTCGTAGCTGCGCGAGGTCAGGGCCTTGATGCCGGCAATCGAGTTGACGCCTTCCTCGATCTTCTTGGTGACTTCGCTTTCGACGATTTCAGGCGAGGCGCCGGGGTATTCGGTCGTGATCACCACCACAGGAAGATCAATGTTCGGAAACTGATCCACCTGCAGGCGCTGGTAGGAAAACAGGCCCAGCACCACGATGGCCAGCATGACCATGGTCGCGAAGACCGGATTTTTCAGGCTGACCTGGGTGAACCACATACCGGTTTAGGGCGCTGTCTTGGCGGTTGCGGCGGCTGATGCGGAAGGCGCTTGAGCCCAGCCCGGGGCCTGCGTGAACTTCACGGCCGTGCCTTCGCGCAGCGCGCCCACCGCGCCGGCAATGACCACTGCGTTTTCCGTCAGTCCCTTGACAGCCACCATGGCGCCGCTGCCCGCGTCTGCGACGCTGTTGCCGCGTACGCCCAGTTCCACCGGCTTGTGCGCCACCTGGCTGTTTTCGACCACCTGCACATACGGCGAGGGCTTGTCGGTGCGCACCGCACTGAGCGGCACCGCCAGCGCTGAAATGCGCGTGGTGCCCAGCGTGCCACGCGCAAACAGGCCTTGCCGCAGGCCCGAGGGCTGGGCGGTGCTGTTGGCCGCGGGGGTGTTGTTGATGCTCAGGTAGGCCAGCACGCTGCGGCTGCCGCCTTGCGCGCTGGGGTTGATGCGTGCCACCGTGGCGGTGACGGTTTGCGTGCTGCCTTCAATCTGCAGCGTAGCGCGCTGGCCCGGCCGCACCGCCAGTGCGTCGGCCGGACTGATACTGGCTTCGAGTTCGAGCCGGCTCAGGTCCACAATTTCCAGCACCCGCACATCCACGCCGACGCGCTCGCCCGGCTGCACCAGCCGCTGCGCCACCTGGCCCGACAGCGGCGCACGCAGCACCGTGTCGTCCAGTGATTTTTTCGCGACATCGGCAGCCGCCAGCGCCGCCTGGTGGTTGGCTTTCGCGACGTTGAGGTTGGCCAGCGAGGCGTCGAGCGCGGTTTTGGAAATAAAGCCCTGGTTGACCAGCGCCTGGTTGTTGTCGTACTGGCGCTGCACGATGTCGATCTGCGCCCTGGCCGAGTCGGCCTGTTGCTGCGCCTGCCGCACGCGCGACTGGTACTCGCTGGCGTCGATGCGCGCCAGCACCTGCCCGGCCTTCACGAAGTCGCCTTCGCGCACGCTCAGGCCCTGCAGTTCGCCGGCCACCCGCGTCTTGAGAAAAGCCGAGTTGACGGCCTTGAGCGAGCCCGATACCGGCAGGCCCTGGCTCAGTTCAAGTGTTTTGGCCTGCATCACATCGGTGGCAGCCAGTTCCACCAGCGTTTGCGCCTTGGCCGCACCGGCTGCGGCCAGCGCCTGCTGCTGGTTTTTACGCGCCGACAGCGCGCCCAGCACGGCCGTGGTCAGCAGCAGAAGAAGAACAAGGGCGATGACCCATTTGATCCGATTTTTTTTGCCAGAACCGAGATTCATTTTGTTGCTTTATGGAGTTTGGATTTGTTGCGTCAACCGCGTGGAGGGTTATTGGGGTCAGAGTCCAAATTCATCGTGCCCTTGGCACACCCTTCGGGTGCGATGCTATGCATCGTAATGAAATTGGCGTCTGACCCCAATAACCCTCATGTAAAAAATCAATAAAAAGCCTGCAAACCCGTCTGCGCCCGACCCAGAATCAGCGCATGAATGTCGTGCGTGCCTTCATAGGTGTTGACGGTCTCTAAATTAATCATGTGGCGGATGACGTGGTACTCATCATGGATGCCGTTGCCGCCGTGCATGTCGCGCGCCATGCGAGCAATGTCGAGAGCCTTGCCGCTGCTGTTGCGCTTGATGAGCGAGATCATCTCGGGCGCATCCTTGCCTTCGTCCATCAGGCGGCCTACGCGCAGGCAGCCTTGCAGGCCGAGCGCGATTTCGGTTTGCATGTCGGCCAGTTTCTTTTGAATCAGTTGGTTTTGCGCCAGCGGGCGGCCAAACTGTACGCGCTCCATGGTGTATTGGCGGGCACGGAACCAGCAGTCTTCAGCCGCACCGAGCGCGCCCCAGGCAATGCCGTAGCGCGCCTTGTTCAGGCAGCCGAACGGGCCCTTCAGGCCGCTGACGTTGGGCAGCAAATTGGCTTCTGGCACAAACACATCATCCATCACGATCTCGCCTGTGATGCTGGCACGCAGGCTCATCTTGCCTTCGATCTTGGGGGCCGTTAAACCCTTCATGCCTTTTTCAAGAATGAAGCCGCGAATCGACTCCTGGCCGCCGACTTTTCCGTCAGGGTCTTCCATCTTTGCCCATACGACGAATACGTCGGCGATGGGGCTGTTGGTGATCCATGTCTTGGCACCCTTGACGATGAAGCCAGCATCCACAGGCTTGGCGCGCGTCAACATGCTGGCCGGGTCGCTGCCGTGGTTGGGCTCGGTCAGGCCGAAGCAGCCAACCCATTCACCAGTCGCAAGTTTGGGCAGGTATTTTTCACGCTGCGCCTCGCTACCGTAGGCATTGATCGGGTGCATGACCAGCGACGACTGCACGCTGATGGCGCTGCGGTAGCCGCTGTCAACGCGCTCGACTTCGCGCGCTATCAAGCCGTAGGCGACGTAGCTCAGGCCGGCGCAGCCATAGCCTTCAATCGTTGAGCCCAAAAAGCCCATGGCACCGGCTTCATTCATGATCTCGCGGTCAAACTTTTCATGCCGTGCGGCCATTAGCACGCGGGTTTGCAGCTTGTCCTGGCAAAACGCATGCGCCGCAGCAACAATGGCGCGCTCGTCGTCTGTCAGCTGGTCGGCCAGCATAAAGGGGTCTTCCCATTTGAATTTGGTTTTGACGTTGGTTTTCATGGTTAAGGTATCCATTGGTAAGGTTAGATGCTTCAAGCTTAAAGTAAATTGTAATGGTTATGAGCTTGCGCGTAAAAGTCAGTTTAACTGTGGCTTGGCCGACAGGCTCCTAGGCTGTCTGGCTGGCGGTGAAAGAATTCCTGACTTGAAACGACTGAATTGATAACAACCTACAGTCCACTGAAAATCGAATCGATGCCCTCACTTAATCACTTAAGGAATCCAAAAAATGAATCAACTTCAAGCCATCACCGAAACCGTCACATTAGGCGGCGGCTGCTTCTGGTGCACCGAGGCGGTTTACGTCAAGGTGCGTGGCGTGACGGACGTTGAGTCCGGCTACAGCAACGGCCAGGTCGCGCGGCCCAGCTATGAAGAGGTTTGCAGCGGCCGCACAGGCAGCAACGAAGTCGTCAAGCTGGTCTACGACCCGGCGAGCATCACGCTGAAGACAATCCTGGAAATCTTCTTCGTCATCCACGACCCGACCACGCTGAACCGCCAGGGCAATGACGCGGGTACACAGTACCGCAGCGGCATTTATTACGCCACGCCAGAGCAAAAAACCGTCATCGACGATTTCATCCGCGAAGTCAGCCAGGACAAAACCTTTGGCCAGCCCATCGTCACCGAAGTGCTGCCACTGGCTAACTACTGGCCCGCCGAGGCCTACCACCAGGACTACTTCGAGAACAACCCCAACCAGGGTTACTGCATGGCGGTGGCGGGGCCGAAAGTTGCTAAGTTTCGCAAGACGTTTGCGGCGCTGGTGAAGGGGTGAGCGGCTATTTATTCAGCGGTTGTGTCGCGTCAAATTGATAGCAATTTTTATTAAAGTGCTATCATTGGCACTGTGAATAACAAACATCGAAAAATTTTGGAGAGCCTGTTTGCGAACCCGGCCAATGGCAACATCCCCTGGGATCGTATTGAGGCGCTGCTGGTAGCCGTAGGTTGCCAGGTGGTAGAAGGTAATGGCTCCTCGGTGATGTTTGAAAAAGATGGCCAGCGCGCCTACTTTTACCGCCCGCATCCGCAGCGCGCAGCGCTGAACTATCGTATCAAAGCGACGCGGGATTTTTTGACCAAACTGGAGATCACGCCATGAAACCAGCTAGCAAAAGCAGCATTAACAACGCCATGAAAAATGCCATGACCTACAAAGGCTATACCGCCAGCATGGAGTTTGATTCCGATGACCGGATTCTGGTGGGGCGCGTTTTGCATATTGACGACATCATCAGCTTTCACGGTGACTCGGTGGCCGAATTTGAAGCCGCTTTTCATGACAGCGTGGAGGGCTACGTTGCCAGTTGCGAAAAGCTCGGGCAGATGCCGGAAAAGCCCGCCTCCGGGCGCATGATGCTGCGCGTCAACCCCAGCGTACATGCCGCTGCACTACAGGCCTCTGCCAAAGCGCACCAGAGCCTGAACAAGTGGGTCGAGCAGGTGCTACGCCACGCGGCGCATGTTTGATTTTGCTGATGCAATATGAGTGAATGAAGATAACTCAACAACCGAAGCTCATGTGCTAATCTGCCTCTGGCCGTGAGCAGGGTGCGTCTGGCATTAAAAAAACCAGAAAGGCAAGTCATGAAAATTGTTGTCACGCTTCGTCAATACGCGGCCTACGTCATTTTTGCAGCTATCGCAGGGGGTGGGCTGATAAGCAGCGCGAACGCACAGGTGCAGTTTCCGGTTGAAAAACCGACTGCAAAGCTAGGTGACGTTTGGAAATATCGCACGGTTGATTTATGGACTGGCAAAGAAGCGTCCTCAATTTCAAGAGAGTTTGTAGGTTTAGAGGCGGATCGGTTCACGTATCGGATCAAGAGTTCATTGAATGAAACCGTAAGTACCGAAAGACAAACTACTGACCTTGGGATTTGCCGAACCATGCGAAACAGCGATCAGCCAGTGTGTGTGGGCGCTTTCAGCTTTCCCATGCAATTGGGGCAAAAGACGGAGTATGAGAAGCAACCTTTTCCCAATGGTGTCGGGCATGCATCAGCAAAATGTGAAGTTAAAGCCGAAGAGAAGGTAGTCGTTGCTGCGGGGACTTTTGATACTGTGCGGGTAGAGTGCGTGGGCTTTTGGAACCGAGTGTTAGGTGACGGCCGCTCGGGGCGTTACACAGAAACACACTGGTATGCGCCGAAAGTAAACAGAAATGTCAAATACCAGTATTTCAACTTTAACCCCGTTGGCGAGCCCGTCAATAAGACTCAAAATGAGCTGGTTGAATTCATCCCAGGCAAAAACTGAACGTCAGGTGGGCTGGCGCAACGGTGTTTGTCAAAGCCGACGCTGTGCGAAGTAAAACCACTCTTGGCCGACTTCGGCTTTAGGGTTTGGAAACACCACAAAGCCATCAGCCGGGGCTTTGACTTCGGCCCCACCATGTCTTATGCCGATCACATCGCCAGCCTTCACCGCGTCAAAGCTGCGCCATTCGCGGGTGAAGGCATCTAGTGCGTCTTCGCGGTCGGTCACGTCGATCAGCCGCAGGATCTCGCGCTCACCGGTTGCGGGTGTGAGTGGTGCTGAGGTGATGCCGAGCAACGCCAGCGTCTGCTCGATCGCGTGTTTCGCAACCTCAATACCTTTCGGGTCGTCGTGCTGGCCGCATTCAAGCGTGACGGCGTAACCGCCGCGTGAGCGCATGTACTCGGTGCTGCCAACGCCGTAGTTGGGGTTGGTGACCAGCGACTGTGAGCGAGCACTGCCACCCTCAGTGGCCGCAGCAGCCCGGCGCTTCACACCGCGTGCGTAGGTGTCGAGCCAGCCTTCGACGATGCGGTAGGGGCCGGTGTGCAGTGCCAGCTGCATTTCTTCTGATGCATGGGCAAACGGCTCCAGCGTGCCCTGGTTGTCTTGCGGGCCAATCATCACAAACGCTGCGCCGCCGGTGTGGAAGGAATGCAAATCGAGCAGCACGTCGTGCGCCTCCAGTAGCGGGCACAGTACGTTGGCGATGCGGTCTTCAAAGTTTTGCGGGATGGCGCTGGGGGCCATGTTGCGATTTAAATTGCGGTCACCGATGCGTTGCTTGAGTTGGTGCGCCAGTGGGTTGGTGATGGGAACAAATGTCACGCTACCGCGTTCAATGGTCAGCGCGCCGCTGTCGATGGCCGCCAGGATTTGCGTGATGCCGTGGCTGCCGCAAACCTCGTTGCCATGCACCGCGCCCAGCACCAGCAGGCGCGAGCCGGGTGCCAGGCCGTGGAAGGAGTGGCTGCGCAGATGGGTGGGGCGGGTTTGTGGGGTTGATGATGAGGGCATGCTTGTTTCCTGGTGCCGACTTTTTGTCGTGATGCGTTGCTTGATTTTGCCGCATGTGGCGGGTGTGGTGTGGTGTGACGCAGTAGAGCTTGGTTTAAACTTCGCACCTTATGTCCCACCTGAAGAACCCTGCACATTCCGCAAACCAGCACGCCTTCTGGCTAATGCCCGGGAATGTGTTCGGGGTTAGGCTTTGGATGCCGCTGCTGCTGGCCTGCGCGATGCTGCTGGCGCAAACGCTGGGCTTCATGCACGGGGTGGTACATGGGCCTATCTATGGTTCATATACGGCTGCGGGCAGCAACGTACAGGTCACGCTGCCATCCGGTGACGAGGCCTTCGAGCCTTCTGCCAACTGGCTAGACAAGCTTTTTTCTTCACACCACGGCGACAACGATTGCCGACTGTTTGACCAGGCCAGCCATGGCAGTGTCGCACTACAGCTAGCGGCACTGGCGTTGCCGGTGGTGTTGCCGCCTATCGCGGTGACGCTCTTTCAGGGCGAAGCACTCGCCCGCTGGGCAGCGCTGTTTGACGCGCGCGGCCCGCCTTTGACTCGCTGAACTTTAAAAGTTGCGCTGTACCAGCTTGATGCTGGTATGCCGCCTGTTTTGTTCGAGTCAACGAGGTCATCCAGATGTTTTATTTTTCACAAAATCCTGTCCGGGTAGCTGTGCTGACGCTGGGCGCTGTAGCTGTGCTGCATTCGCTCCATGCCCGCGCACAAACCAATGTAGGCGAGCCCGCACTAACGCTCAAAGAAGTCACCGTCACGGGCAACCCACTGGGTAGCAGTGATTTGGTTGCACCTACGTCGGCCCTAGCCGGCACGGCGCTGCTGCTCAGGCGCGAGTCCACTCTGGGTGAGACGCTTGCCAACACACCGGGTGTGAGCAGCACCTACTTTGGCCCCAACGCCAGCAGGCCCATCATTCGTGGACAGGACGGTGACCGTATCCGCATCCTGCAAAACGGCGCTGCCAGCATTGACGCATCGGGCTTAAGCTTTGACCACGCTGTGCCGATGGACCCGCTCACGATTGAGCGCATCGAAGTGCTGCGCGGCCCCGGTGCGCTGCTGTATGGCGGTAGCGCTGTGGGGGGTGTGGTCAACGTGATTGACAGTCGGATACCGCGTGAAGCGCTGTTTGACGAAAAAGGCGGTATCACGGGCAAACTTGACGCGGGTCTGTCGAGTGCTGATAGAGGCAAAAACGCTGGTATTTCGCTGGACACGGGTAGCAACCGTTTCGGCCTGCATCTGGACACCAGCTCGCGTACCCATGGCGATACTCGCGTGCCGATTGAACTCAATTGCACCCGGCCCGGTGGTATGGGCCTGGCGCGGCGCATTTGTAATTCAGCCGCAGATACCCACAGTGTCAGCCTGGGCGGCAGCCTGTTTTTTGACCGTGGTTATGTTGGCGCGTCGGTGACGGACTACGCCAGCATTTACGGCACGGTGGCAGAAGACGACGTGAAGATCGACATGCGTTCAAAGCGCTATGCGCTGGAAGGCCTGGTGCGTGTGGGCGGCGGTTTGATTGAATCGATCAAAACCCAAATGAGCAGCTCGAATTACCAGCACGTCGAGCTCAATGCGGGTGTGCCGCAAACCACCTTTAAAAACAAAGGCAATGAGCTGCGCCTTGAAGTGCGTCATGCCAAATTGGGTTCGCTGGAAGGCATGTTCGGTTTGCAGCTTGAAAATTCGCAGTTTTCAGCAGTCGGCGCAGAGGCCTTTGCGCCATTTTCCCGCAGCACCAACAAGGCACTGTTTGCCTATGAAGAGCTGGGCCTGAGCTGGGGCAAGCTGACCTTTGGCGGCAGGTTGGAAAACGCTGCGGTCAGGTCTGATGGCAACCCGGCGCTGGCCCGCTTTGTAGTCGGCAAGCGCGACTTCAATCTGGGCAGTTACGCGGTGGGCGGGCTGGTCAATCTGGCACCCGCCTGGAAGCTCACCTCCAACCTCAGCTACAGCGAGCGCGCTCCCAAAGACTACGAGCTGTATGCCAATGGCCCGCATGCTGCAACGGGTGTTTATGAAGTGGGTAACGTGCAGTTTGAAAAAGAACGCGCTACCAGTCTGGATGCCGGTGTGCAGTGGAAGAGCGGCGCTGACCGCGCGGCGCTGACCGGCTTTATCAGCCGCTTCAACAACTATATTTATCTTGACCGCACAGGCAGCACGCGCGACTCCGATGGCAATGTTTTGGACGGAGCCTGCGACACTCAGCCGGAGGAGTTAGGTTGCAAGCCGGAGTTCAGCTACCGTCAGGTAGGGGCGCGCTTTAGTGGCTTGGAGGCGAATGGCAATATTCGCTTGTTTGACAAAGGGCGCACGGTTGATCTGGAGTTACGTGGTGATTTGCTGCGTGCAGACAACCTGACGATTGGCCATCCGCTGCCGCGCATTGCACCAGCGCGTGTGGGTGCAACACTGGTGTTGGCTGAAGGCCCGTGGCAGGGACGCATCGGCTTTAACAGCACCGCGCGACAGACCCGGGTGCCAGACGGGCAACGCGCAACCGATGGCTACACCCTCTGGAACGCCGCACTGACCTACCGCATGAAGACGGCAACGCCAAGTAGCGGCCAGTTGCTGTGGTACGCCCGGCTCGACAACGCTGGCGACCGTCTGGCTTACAGCGCCACGTCCATCCTGACGCAAACCGCGCCGGGTCGATCACCACTGCCGGGGCGCAGTTTGAAGGTGGGTCTGCAAGCCGGGTTTTAGCTTGCTCCGGTTCTGTCCAGCGCGCATCAGCCGTGCGCTGGGGTGTAGCCGGCAATTGTTTTGTTTTTTGGATTGAAGGCAAGCATGTGGCAATTATCTGCTTCAGGCTTTTTATTCCAATTCGCATTAGAAAGGAGAACAAGGCGCGAAGCTGCTGACAGTGCTGTAGCACGGCAAAGCGAAGCAACGCAGTTATCGTTTTTAATGCGGATTGGAATTACGCATCGCCTGGCGGCTGCGTATCACCCAGGCCCAATGTCTTTTGCATGATGACAATATCGCGCCAGGCACTAAACTTCCAGCCGCAAGCGTCTATCTTGCCAACCTGTTCAAAGCCCAGTGCCAGATGTACGCCGACTGAGCCTGCGTTGGCCGAATCACCAATGATGGCTATCACCTTTCTAATACCTGCTGATTCGCAGCGTGCCAGAAGCTCCGCCAGCAGCGCGCGGCCCAGACCCTTGCGGTGCAGGTCGGGTGTGAGGTAAATCGAATCTTCTACCGAGTAGCGGTAGGCAGGCCGGGGCTTGAACCAGTTGCCATAAGCAAAGCCGACGACCTCGCCGTCCTGTTCGGCCACCAGGTGTGGCAGGCCCTTGCCCAGCACATCGGCACGGCGTGCAGTCATGTGGCACAGGCTGGGCGGCTCGGTTTCAAACGAGCCGGTGCCGTGCAATACGTGATGGGCGTAGATGGCGGTTATGGCGGGGAGGTCGGCTTCGCGGCTGGCTCGTATCAGGGGCATAAAGGGCACTTCTATAAATTCATTTTTCGGGCAAATTGCGTCGTTGCGTGGAGGGTTATTGGGGTCAGACGCCAATTTCATTACGATGCCAAGCATCGCACCCGAAGGGCGTGCCAAGGGCACGATGAATTTGGACTCTGACCCCAATAACCCTCCTCCGTGCGCCTTGCACTTTATCCCGAAAATCTGAATTTCTAGAAGTACCCTAAAGTTTGGCAGTCGGTTGAAATTCGTCTGTTTTGTGCGGGCACGCTATAATCACAGGCTTTGCAGCATTTCGCTGGCCGGGTGGTCATGTCGTGTGTCTCAAGCGCTGCAAAACATTGGGATGTGAAATTTCTTTCATCCCACCACCCGAAGGATAAATTATGGTCGTCATTCGACTTGCACGCGGCGGTTCAAAACACCGTCCATTTTTCAATATTGTTGTGGCTGACAAACGCGTTCGCCGCGATGGCCGTTTCATCGAGCGCATCGGTTTTTACAACCCGATTGCAAAAGGTGGCGAAGAAGGCCTGCGCATCATGCAGGACCGCCTGACCCACTGGATCAGCGTTGGCGCACAGCCATCGCCTACCGTTGAGCGTCTGGTCAAGCAGGGCGCCAAAGCTGCATCTGCAGTTGCTTAAATCTTTAAAAGATTTTTAAAGAACTTCGATGTCGTTAGGTTTGACAGCTTCAAAGCTGCCTGATGATGCCATCGAAGTAGGGCGAATTCTGGCTGCGTGGGGCGTTAAAGGCTGGTTAAAAGTCTTGCCCCACAGCACCCGTCCTGAAGCACTTTTTGCCGCTAAAGCGTGGTTTTTACAAGCACCTGACGCAAAATTTCGCCCCGGCTTTAACGCCTTTTCTGACACGGTCTGCATCAGTATCGATGAGGCTAAAACCCATTCAGATTCAGTTGTTGCCAAAATCAATGGCCTTGACGACCGCACTGCTGCAGAAAGTTTGCGCGGCGCGCGTATTTTCTTGCCGCGCAGCAGTTTTCCGGCTGCCTCCAAAGACGAGTATTACTGGGTAGACCTGATTGGCCTTCAGGTGGTCAATCGCGAAGGCGTTGCACTGGGTAGCGTGCGCGATTTGATGGCCACTGGCCCGCATTCGGTGCTGTGCGTTGAGTACACGGCCACCCAGGAGGACGGCTCCAGCGCAACGCTTGAACGCATGATTCCGTTTGTATCGGTTTATGTGGATGCGGTCGATACCGCTGCAAAACTCATCACGGTTGATTGGCAGCCTGACTACTGATTGCCTTTCAGTTTGCCCTTCAGTTTTTGCGCGCAAAATCCATATCCATGCGCTTTGATGTCATTACCCTTTTCCCCGAGTTATTCGCACCGTTTTTGACAAGCGGTGTGACGCGGCGTGCCTATGAGTCCGGACTGGTCACTGTCAAGTTCTGGAATCCGCGCGATTTTGCCGATGGCAGCTACCGCCGTGTAGATGACAGGCCTTTTGGCGGCGGCCCTGGCATGGTCATGCTGGCCGAGCCGCTGGCGCTTTGCCTTGGAAGCATTCGCGCTGGCCGCGCTTTGGACGGTGCACCGCCCGCGCCGGTGGTTCTTTTTTCTCCTGTCGGTAAAACGCTGGATCATGCCGGGGTTCAGGCGTGGTCAGCCAGCAGTGGTGCTGTATTGGTCTGTGGCCGCTACGAAGGCCTGGATCAGCGTTTTATTGACACCCATATTGATCAGCAAATCAGTCTGGGCGACTTTGTCCTGTCGGGCGGCGAGATTGCCGCTATGGCGCTGCTGGACGCTGTAGCGCGCCTGCAACCTGGCGTGTTGAACGGCGAAGGCAGCCACCAGTTTGATAGCTTTAACCCGGCACTTGATGGCCTGCTGGACTGCCCGCACTACACCAGGCCCGAAGCTTGGCGCGACCAGCTGGTGCCGAGCGTGCTGTTGTCCGGAAACCACGCGCATATCGAGCGCTGGCGGCGGGATCAGCGGCTGGCGCTGACGCAGCAGCAGCGCCCTGAGCTGGTGCAAAGGGCGCGGCTGGCGGGCAGCTTGAGCCCGAAAGATGAGGCTTTTTTGGCCGGTTTGTCTAGTAAATAATTGGGGTCAGAGTCCAAATTCATCGTGCCGTTGGCACGCCCTTCGGGTACGGTGCGCTGCACCGTAATGAAATTGGCGTCTGACCCCAATTATTTATTGCTATAATCAAAAACTTTTCGGTCCTCTGGCGGCCACTGCAACTAAACAATTGGCGTCTGACCCCAATTATTTAGATTTGCGGTCTTTAGCGTAGCGCGTGAATGAACGAAAAAGTGAACGAGAAAATAGTTATGAACCTGATCCAAATCCTTGAGCAAGAAGAAATTGCCCGCCTGAACAAGACCATTCCGGTTTACGCTCCTGGCGATACCGTCATTGTCAGTGTCAACGTGGTTGAAGGCACCCGCAAGCGTATGCAGGCTTTTGAAGGGGTTGTGATTGCCAAGCGCAATCGCGGCCTCAATTCCAGCTTCATCGTTCGCAAAATTTCAAACGGCGAAGGTGTCGAGCGTACCTTCCAGCTCTACAGCCCGCTGATCGCCAAAATTGAAGTCAAGCGCCGGGGTGATGTGCGCCGCGCCAAGCTGTACTACCTGCGCAGCCGCAGTGGCAAGTCTGCACGTATCAAGGAAAAGCTGGGTGCCAAGGCTGCGTAAATTCAGTTTTGTGGCCAGGAAAAGAGCCGCTCCTATGGGCGGTTTTTTTATGCCTGCTATGCTTTCCCCATCTCTGGTTTGAGCCATGAATTTCACCAAGCCCCTGCCTAAATTTGATCCTCGCAGCATTCCGGTGGCCGGTATCGATGACCACCTTGAAGGCGTGGCAATGGATCGTTTGACACCCGGTGCATTGCGTGAACGCTTCAGACATCCACCGGTTTGGGCACCCGAGCACAGCGTCGAAAAGAAATTTGAAAATCGTCAGCCAGCCCTCGCTGCGGTGCTGGTGCCCCTGGTCATGCGCAGCGAGCTCATGTTGCTGCTGACCCAGCGCACCAGCAATCTTTCAACGCATTCTGGGCAAATCGCTTTTCCTGGTGGCCGTACGGACGACACCGATGCGGATGCGATTGACACGGCACTACGTGAAGCCGACGAAGAAATTGGTTTGCCACGCGCTCACGTTGAAGTTCTGGGCACACTGCCGATTTACGTCACTGGCACGGCTTACATCATCACGCCGGTGGTGGCTCTGGTCACTCCTGGTTTTGCGCTTGAGCCCAATCCCGGTGAAGTAGCCGACGTGTTTGAAGTGCCGCTGGCCTACCTGATGAATCCGGCTAACCACAGGCGCCATCAGGTCGAGTTTGATGGCGTGACGCGGCAGTGGTTGTCCATACCCTACCTTGATCCTGCGGTCATACAGGGGGCAGACCCTACAGAGCGCTTTATCTGGGGTGCTACCGCTGGAATGCTTAGAAACCTGTACCGCTTTCTAAGCGCATAAAGAAGTGGCAGCGTCTCAAGTATTCAATGGACTGTAATGCGCTACCAGCGCAGTTGCCAATGATTCTCGCAACTCGTTGGGTTCCTTGAACCTGATCGCACTCCAATCCTTCAAATCAAACCGAACATCGATTG
>JBCKNC010000001.1:0-84033 GCA_038902915.1 Polaromonas sp. | reverse complement strand
CCATCCGGTCGTGCAGGATGCGAATGATTGCAATCCCATATGTCGTGATACGAAAATAAATCATGTGCCGCTCAACGCTTCGGCGACGATAACCTGGCCGAATGTAGCTGCATTCCGGGGCTGTCTTGGGCGATTGGGCCAACTCAGCAAAGGCATCAGTCATGCTGGCTGTGTAGCGACTGGCCTGCTCTACACCCCATTTTAAAGAGGTGTAAGTCCAGATTGCCTCAAGGTCACGCTCGGCGGCAGGCGTAAGACGGTATTCAGTCATGCGTGGTCAACAACATTCTCTGCTTAAATGCGCTGCTGTCGAAGGGGCGGGGTTCTCCGCTAGATTCACCTTCAATCAGCGCAGCGCGAATAGCCTCAAGTCCCACGCTACGTTCCTGTTCACATCGGATCAGGTTTCGGATGTATTCACTGTCGTTGGTGTAATGCCCAGCGTCAATTTGCGCTTTAATCCAACTGTCTTGCTTGTCGGTCAAAGTGATGGTCTTGCGCACAGTTCCCATGGTGGAGCCTCCAAGTATGTTCAATAGCGCGAGGAAAATCACACTATTGGTGCATTATCGCACACATTGATGCGGAGTACCAGTCCTTGATTTGAGAAATCGTACACGTGAGGTAGGGCAACATTCGTTCCAAATTAACGTGGATGTCCTTTATATTCCCAATTGCCCCAAAGGCAAGCTTACCCACAGAATAAAGGCTAGCGTCCCCTTTGTCTTGTCTGGAATGCGAAGGTGAGTTAGCCCGCCAATGCTGCCTGCTTGATGGCTTCAGTAGCCCACTGATTCACTTGGATTCGCTGGATTCGCTGCATATAAGGGGTATTGACCATCATGTACTCGGCGATAGCCTTGCGCCCCTTCGGCGAGGCGGGTGAGATTCATCGTTTATAGACCTGACCCCGGATTTTTTTCTGACCCCTATTTTTTCTTTTAACGTGGGTGTCCTTTATATTCTTGTGTAACTCATGGCATACAATACTTCCATGAGGAATATCGAAAAAACTAACGAATACCAAGACTGGTTCATGGGCTTGTCCGACAAGCTGGTCAAAGCGCGGATCGAGGTGCGCATTGATCGTTTGTCCTTGGGCAATACGGGTGATGCTGGCCCTGTTGGTGAAGGTGTCAGCGAGTTGCGATTTCACTTTGGTAGTGGATGGCGCGTGTACTACACCGAACGGAATGAGCAAATCATCATCCTGTTGGCGGGCGGCAACAAGCGCACGCAAAAACGTGACATCAAACTTGCGCTGGAACTGGCGCATGAACTTTAGGAGATGACCATGGCTAAAACTGTTACCACCCCTTACGATACTGCCGACTATCTCAAATCCGATGAAGATATGCGCTTGTATTTCGAGGTGATTCTGGAGGAAGACCCCGGCGATGGCAGTTTGATCCGCCATGCGCTGGGGGTCATTGCCCGCGCGCACGGCATGACCCAACTTGCCCGCGATACCGGGCTTGCCCGCGAGGGGCTGTACAAGGCTCTGTCAGCCGACGGAAATCCAGAATTCACCACAGTGATGAAGGTCATCAAGGCGCTAGGTCTTAAGCTGCATGGTGCTGCACACGTTTGAAAATGTGTGTGTCATCAAATTTCGTTGCCAAACAAGGTTACGGATTCTCGTTCTCGGCGATAGCCTTGCACCCCTTCGGCGAGCCGGGTGAGATTCATCGTTTATGACCCCGGATTCGTTCGGAGTCGGATTCAGATCGTTTGCTGGACGCCTTGGGCTTTAGGTAGTAGGATTCAATCCTATCCAACGAATGGGGCGCATCATGCGAACGACACAGCAACTCAGCATCACCCTGCCAAACGACATGGCCGATGTGGTAAAGACCAAGGTACGGGCTGGGGAGTACGCCAGCGAAAGCGAGGTTATCCGCGACGGTTTACGTGCTCTGATTGCGCGTGATCGAGCGGTCGAAAGTTGGCTGCGCGACCAGGTAGGCCCAGCCTACGATGCGTTGAAGGCCGACCCATCCCGCGCCGTCACCGCTGACCAGGTGCGCACCCGCCTTGCCGCTGAGCACGCCAAGGCGCGATGAGCTACCGCGTTGTTTTCTCGCCCGAGGCCGAGCAACAGCTTACAGCTCTGTATCGTTACATCGCCGCTGCTGCTTCGCCCGACATTGCGGCACGCTACACCGAGGCCATCGTCAGCTACTGTGAGAGCCTACGGACATTCCCCCTGCGTGGCACAAAGCGCGACGATGTGCGGTTTGGTTTGCGCATCACCAACTACAAAAAGCGTGCTGTGATCGCTTTTGACGTGGACGCCGAGCGGGTTTCCATCATCGGCGTGTTCTATGGCGGCCAGGACTACGAGACGATACTCCAGGACGACCCCGAGGAAGGCTAGGAGCAATAAACTGTCGTAGCGTACGATTTTTCCCTTATCCGAACAGTATTGGGGTCTGTCCCCTTTTATTGCTTCACAAAATAACGCAAATTCTGCTTGCTATCCGGGAGGCATCCATATAAGGGGTATTGACCATCATGTACTCGGCGATAGCCTTGCGCCCCTTCGGCGAGGCGGGTGAGATTCATCGTTTATAGACCTGACCCCGGATTTGTTCTTTTCTTTGCGGATTTGGATTTGCGGCGAGGCGGGTGAGATTCATCGTTTATAGACCTGACCCCGGATTCGATTCGATTCGGCGGATTCGGGATTCGTTCGGGATTCGGATTCGGATTCGCAAAAGCGCTCAACGCACCTGCTCGTGCCAGACACCCGGCCTCACCAAAACGCTGGACACGACTTGCGGCTTGCCGGCGCCACTCGCGCAGAGAAAACCAGAGGTCCAGTCCGCTTGTCCCCCAGGGGTGTTTCGCGTAATCGAGAACCCGGTTTCCGAACTCGAGTCGAACAGCGCACACATGCCGCCGCAGACCTCCGCAGCCGATAACACGGTTGATGTCGGTGCGGACAGGGTAAACGAGTTTATCGCTACGGCCGTCACCGTGCGCCAAATCGCAAACGAAGTTGAAGCAACGGTCTGCGATGAGCTGATCGTGTAGGTACCCGCGCCACCGGTACCCGTGCCATACGCCGTGATCGTCGTTCCACTCCCGATGGCGCCGTTGGCATCGACCAGGCGGTCGCCGACAGCCAGCCGGCCGCTGCCCACGGTGGTGACGGTTAATATCGTACCGGTGATGCTGCCCGTCGCGGACGCAAAGATTTTTCCGTTACCCGAACGAACCCTGACCAGCGAGCCGATGGCCAGGCTCGGGGTTGCCAAAGACGTATACACCGTGGGACTGAGTGCCGTGATCGAGCCATTGAAATAATTTGCGGCAGAAAGATTGTAGGTTCCCGTATTGCCCAGCACGCCGGTGCGGGCAGGGGAGATTATTGTGGTCGTACCCAGAAAAGGCGCAGTACTGCCAAATGATAAAGTATCGCCAATTGCCCAGCCGCCACTCGAAATCGTTGCGGTGAGCACGCTGCTCGATGTCGTAATGGTGGTACCGCTTGGCACTGCCTGCGCTGTGTCAACGGGACAGGTCATGGTGGGTGGACTTCCTGTACAGGATCCGATCCCGATCTTGCCGGTGGCGCCCGAAGTGAACGTATCGCCGGTAAACAAGGCACCGAAATTTCCGCCGGTCGTAATATTGGTCACGGTCAGGGTGTTCGAGGCAATACTGCCTGTGAACTTCGCACCCACGGTACCCGTTCCCGTGCCGCCAGCCCAGGCAGCGCTGTTGGTCAGGAAATCCTGGTTCTGGGCGTACCAGATTTCGGCGAATGCCGAGGCGTCGAAAGTTGTATCGCTGATTACGGGGTCCAGGGGGTTGTCGTTGTTCGCATATTTCGCCAGACGCGTCAGCGGATAATTCATCGGGCCGAAAACGACACGGGTCAATGCGTTGTTGAGCGCGGCGGTTTTCGGATCGTCCCACGCCCGGCCGGAATAGCCGAAGAGCATGGTGTTCGCGGCACGGCACCAGCAGTCCCCGGCTTGCGCGGATCCCGAATTCGGCACCGGAGAAGAGGCAAGAGTCAGGGCGCAAGAACTGGACGCGTCACCGTTGCTCGTTTGTCCGCTGCTGGTCGAGGCAGAACCGCCATATTTCCCAACTGCCCACTGTTTACCAGCCTTGTCGTTCCAATACGAACCAACCAGGCCCGGTGCGGCCTCGCCATCAGCGCTGGGGAGCAGCACGCCTACCTCGGAATAGGTGCGGACCGAACTCAGGGTCTGGGTGATCGTGGCGCTGTCGTTGCCACCGATTACGACGGAAACACCCATGCCGCCGGCGGAACCCGTTCCGCCGCCATTCTGGGACTGGACGTTCCATTGCATGATGCAATCTACTGGTATGCCGCTCGTCGAAAGACCGGTGCACAGCGCGTCCGTTTCGTTTCCATTGCGACGCATCGACAGGACGAAGAGCGCCAGCGCGGGTGTGCTCGTCTTGTTGCTCAATGTCATGGAGGCGTATTGACCATAGCCCGCAGTGCCATATTTCGACGCGAGGGAGATATTGCGCTCGATGGTGCGTGACGAATTGCCTACCTTGCCGGTCGACGTGATCAGGCAGGACTGGCATATCGCCGGATTGGTTCCACCACATTGCGGCGGGGACGAAGTCCCGGTGATAGTGAACGAGCCACCACGATCCCCAAGACTCAAGGGTCCGGCGGTGATCCCACTGCACCAGTCGCTGGTTACCTCGTCGCCTTTCACCAAGGTGTACTGCCCTCGTTCTATGCCGCTTTCCGCAAGAAATAGTGCCGCCGTGCTGTCCATCTGCCGACTGTTGTCGATGCTGTTGGAGCCGGTGATGTTGAGGGTCTGGCTCAGCACAAAAATCACACCGGTGATCAGGAAGATCACCGCCAAGACGGTTACCATGCCTTGCTGGCGGAAACGGGATTTGGTGCGCGATGCGTTCATCAGGAGTTCCTCAGGGCGACACGGGTGCGTTGCGCAGTGCTCTGCCCGCTGGCGGGGTCGGTCACGGTCAGGGTGATCACGACGAAGCGGATAGTGCTTGGGGTGGGCGTACTGCCGTCAATGGCGGAGAAGGACAGCACTAAGCTCGTCACGTTGTTGCACAGGTTGGATCCGTTCAGAGTCAGGGTCGTCCCGGTCGCAGTAATGGTGACGGTGGCGTCCGCACTGTTGATAAATATCAGAGAAGGGGGCGTACCGCTCGGGAGAATGGTAAGGGTGGCGGGCAAGGTGCTGGGGGTGGTGATGCAATATTGGTCAGTGATGGTGCCGCTACAAGGGGTGGTCTGACTGCTGGCATACTTGACTTCGCGGATCTCGCGCGCCAGCCGCTCCAGCGCGTAGCGCGCCTGACCGGCGCTGGCTGTGCCGGCGTTGACCATCCGCGTGGTCGTGAAACTGTCAGCAATCATGGACGAGCCCACCGCCGCCAGCATGCCGATCAGCACGATGGAAATGATCAGCTCGACCAGGGTGAAGCCGCTGCTATGCCGCCGGGTCGGGGTATTGCGCAAGGAGGCAGCCTGGCCGCGCATGTCAGTAGCTCACCAGCATCAGGGTGATAGGGGTTAAATCATCCTGTTTGATTAAAACCAGCTTGCAGTTGGTGCCGCCGGTGGGGCAGCCCGTGCCGCCAGTATAGTCTTGAGTCGTGACGCTAGGGATGCTGTAGGTTTTGTTTGGAGTGACGGTGGTATCGACGAATGCAGTCATTCCACCGCATGGGCTGGGGCCGCCGATTGTAACGGCGGCATAACTACCACTGCCCCTGCGCGTGGCCAGCACCTGCTCGGCACATTCCTGCATCAGTTGCACACCGATCTGTATGTTCTTGATGTCGGACTGACCGGAGAAGATTCTGCTTTGCAGCGAGATGATGCCGGCCGCAGCAATACCCAACACGACCAGCACTATGATGGATTCGATGAGGGTAAAGCCGCCGCAGCGGTTCGGGCTGGCGCGTCTCATGGCGACACCGTCACATGGCCGGTCAGCGCCGCCACGGAGATGGTTACGATGCTGCCGGAGGTCAGGGTATAGCTTGCGGCGGCGCTTGGTTGGCCCAGGGTATTGAAGTCTATCGTGGTGGGGGCGCCACCCAGCACTACGCCTTTTTCCAGGGTGACGCTGAAGCTTTGCGGACAGGAGCTTTGGGGACAGGAGCCAGCAGTCCCGCAGTCCACCCTGTAGATGCCGGCGGTAATGGCCAGACACATCCTTTTGCCCGTGGTATAGGCCAGCGTCTGCGCTTGGCGAATATCGCTCGCCATTTTCTGTGCTTGGGAAGGCAGGGTGACCTCGGCGACGGGCATGCCTTGCATGACAGCATAAGCGCTGATGATGCCCAGCACGACAATGACGATGATGAGTTCCACCAGCGTGAAGCCGTTCTGTGAACCTAAATGAAAATGTCGTGGGCGCATCGCTGGCATGCCGTTGTAAATCCATCACCCACTTGAAGCGCCGGATGACCAGACCCTGTCTATCGGGCTGGTCATCCGGTGATCAGTCAGCTTAAATCAGGGTGCCCCATATGCAATGAAAGGGACAGTGAATAACGCGCCTCCCGTTCCATGGCTAACATTGCAGCTGACTCCCGTGCCACTGGTGTTCAGAGCAGTACCGCCAGCAGTAAGAGAATACCCCTCTGGTATATCAACCAGACCCGCCAGAGTCGTCGGGCTCGCAGCACCGGCACACGTGGAGAGTGCTATACCTCCTATCCCCCCGGATTTCTTGGCGTAATTGATTGAGGAAGCGGCAGCGGCGGCACCCCCAACCCCTGCTGCGACACCCTTCCTGGCATCGGTTGTGAGACTCTGATATTGCGGAATCGCCACCGCCGCCAGAATGCCGATGATGACGATGACGATGATCAGCTCGATCAGAGTGAAACCGGCTTGCAGCCGCTTGAATGGTTGTTGAATGCGCATGATGAGGATTTTCCTGTGGTTTAAAAATAAAGAACGGCCACTATAAAACACGAGTGACTGTTTTGCAACTAAATGTTTACGGCGGTTCGAAAGTGTTGCACAAAAACCCATGATTGCATGTAGGATGCACCACTAATCATGAACCCTTGGATTGCCGCGCTTCGCTTGCAATGACATGACGAGTGAGTGATATTTTGGAAATAAATGAATCTACCGTGGCCATCATTCTTCAAATCCAGTGTCAAGGGCTGGAGCGCCGTCGATGTCGGGTCTGATGGTCTGCTGGTTGGCGTGAGCGTGCGGTCCAGCGCGCATGCCGGTGTCCGGCCGCAAGTCGTCAAGTGCGCCCAGGTCACGGGTGCGGCCCTTGATGCGGCAGCGTTGACCGAGTTGGTGCGCAAGATTTCGGTCGCCGGTTTCCCTTGGACCGTGCCGTTGCAGCGCAACGATTACCGCATTTTGGTGGTGGCTGAACCGCCCGTGCTGGCTGCCGAGATGGACCGCAGCTTGCGCTGGGCGCTCGGGGCTATGCTGGACTTTCCGATTGACGAGGCGAATCTGGTCTGGATGAGAATCCCCACCGCCGAGTTCCAGCCGAATCGGGCCAAGCACCTGTATGCGATCGTCGCGCAGCAGTCGGTGATCAAACAGCAGACCGCCCTGTTTGCACAGGTCAACAAACAGCAGACCGGCGTGTTAGCACGGGCCAAGCTGGCCTTGCAGGCGATCGACGTGCGCGAGACCGCGCAGCGCAATATCGCCGCCCTGCTGGAGAAAAAAGGCGAGGGGCTGGGGCTGCTCAGCATGGACTCCCATGGCGTGACGATCACCTTCACCTTTGACGGTGAGCTGCATCTGGACCGCTTTATCGAATGCTCGCTAGCCGAGCTGCTGGCCGCTGATGCTCAAGGGCAACAAAAATTCTTCGAGCGCATTGCCCTGCAAGTGTTGCGTTCGATCGATTTCATCAACCGCAATAATTCCTTTATGCCGGTCGAGCGCATCGTGCTTGCGCCCTTGCCAGCGCAGATCGGGTTGCACGACTACCTGAGCCAAAACCTCTCGGTGCAGGTCGAGGCGCTGGACTTGGCGAGCGTGTTTGACCTGTCGCTCACGCCCGAGCTGGCGCTGCCCGAGAACCAGTCGCGCTACCTGATGGCGCTTGGCGCCGCGCTGCGCGGCATGAGGAAGACGGTATGAGCCGCCGGGCCGTTCCCAAGGCGCATACCGCAGTGCGCAGCACGGAGGTTTTCGAATGAGCCAGCAAATCAACCTACTGGAGGAAAGGCGTGAACCGCTGGGCTCGGCACTGCTGGCGCTGGCCAGCGTGGCCCTGATGCTGGTCGGCCTGCTGGCTTACTGGGGCGTGTTGCTGACGGACTCCAACCGGCTGCAGCCAAGCGCCAACGCAGGCAAGCAGGAGCTGGCCCGCGTCAAGGCGGCGCTGCAGGTCGAGCAGCAACGCCAGACGGGGGGCCATGACGGTGCCACACTGAAGGCCGAGCTTGCCGTTTTGAGACCACAGGCAGAGGCGGTCAGGCAACTGGTGGACCAGGTGCGCAGCGGCGCTCTGGGCAGCCGGGAAGGTTATGCCAGCTATCTGATCGTCCTGGCGAGCATTTCCGAGGACGGTTTATGGCTGACCCATGTGGCGGTGAGCAACGCCGGCAAGGCAGTTCGCATCAGCGGCCGCGCCTTGCGCAACGAGTCGGTGATGCGCTATGCTGGGCGGCTTAATAAAGCGTTTGCTCTGCATGGCGTGCAGTTCAATGCGCTGGAGATGACGCCCGAGAGCCTGGTCAGGGCGGGCGAGACGGGCAAGCCTGTGTTGACCACGGTGTCGTTCAAATTATTCTAAGCGCAGTTCATGAAAACCCTCAAACCATGGTTGACCAAGTTTCAGGCGCTGAGCGTGCGCGAGCGCCTGCTGGCGGTGCTGGGCCTGCTGGCGGTGCTGTACTTTTTGTTTGATGCGGCCTTGTTCGGGCCGCAGGGGAAACAGCACAAGGCCCTGCAGCAGCAGATTGAGCAACAGAAGACCGAATTGACCGCCTTCACAAAAATGATGAGCGAGCTCTCCAGCAAGCAGCAGGTCGACCCGCTGGCCCAGGAGCGCGCCGAGCGGGACGAGCTGCGCTTGCGGCTGCTGCAGGCGCAGTCGGTCATCGGGCAGATGACGACCGGCACGCAGCTCAGCGAGGTGATCCGCGCCATGATAGGCGCGACGCCAGGTTTGACCCTGGTGTCGCTCAAGACGCTGCCGGGTGAGTCTGTTTTAAAGGCAGTCGCCGCCGCGCCGGCAACCCCAGCGAACCCCGCAGCCCCCAAGACCCAGGCGGGTACCGCGGCCGACCCTCAGGCGATGGCACCGGTGCTGACGCTGTTCAAGCACGGCATCGAGGTGAGCGTGAAGGGCAACTATCCTGCGTTGATAGCGTATCTGCAAAGCTTGCAACGCAACCCGAACCCGGTGTTTTGGGGCAACGTCAGCCTGGACGTCACGACCTACCCGGAAGCGACCCTGAAGATGACGGTCTATACCTTGAGCGAGCGGCTTGAGTCGCCGCTTGGGTGAGAGGCAAGATGATGCGCAAACTAAGGAACCCTAGCTGTGTTCGATTTTTTGGGCTGCTGGCGCTGGCCGGCTTCGGCTTGGCTGGCGCAGTGTCTGCCCAGTCGCTGAGCGACCCGACCAGACCTGCGCCCGAGTGGCTGGCGGCGCAACCGCCGGTGGCGGGTGCGGTGGCGGCGCAAGATGTAGCGGCCACGCCGGGCGTGCTGCGGGTGCTGGTGATAGGCCACACGCGCAAGTTCGCTATCATTGACCGCCAGTTGGTACGCTATGGCGAGACCTATAACGGCTCCAAACTGGTAGGCATTAACCCGGACGGGGTGGTGCTGCAAAAAGACGGTCGCAAGGAGAAATTGAGTATGAATCCGGCAGTTGAAAAAAGAATCAAGTCGCATAAACCCTTGGCGAGCAAGGGCGGTTCCGGGAAAAAAATGCTGAAAGGAAAAGGTCAATGAGACGCGTTCTAATACCCGGCTTGGTTTCGCTGTTGTTCGGCTGCAGCTCGCTGTATCCAGCCAAGGACAACACCACGCTGAGCAAGATCAGTGACGAGTTGATGCAGGCTTCCGCACCCAAAGAGAAAGAGAAAGAGAAAGAGAAAGTCGGCACGGTCGTGCCGCAGTCGGTCAGCAGTTCCCTGTTGCCGCCGCTTCGGGTCGGGGTGCCCAGGACCTCGGCCAGACAACTGGAGCAGCGCTTTGACCTGGTGGTGACCGATGCGCCTATCAGCCAGGTGTTGATGGCCATTGTGTCCGACACCCCCTACAGCATCCTGCTGAGCCCGAAGACCATTCCCCCGGGGCCACTGGTTGTTTCATTGTCTGCCCAGCCAGCGGGGGCCGCGGCAGCCGCTTCCAGTCTGTCCCGACTGAGCGAAACGATGACGGTCAATCTGAAGAATGTCACGGTGTTCGAGGCGCTTGATGCGGTGCGCGAGATCTATGGTTACGAGTACACGGTCGATGGCACGCGCATCTATGTGCAACCGCCGGAGTTGAAGACCAAGCTGTACCAGGTCAATTACATTCTCGGCCAGCGCCGCGGCGTGAGCGACCTGCAGGTCATCGGCGGGGCATCGTCGGGCGGCGGTCAGCAAGGTGGCGGCGGTCAGCAAGGTGGCGGCGGTCAGCAAGGTGGTGGCGGTGGCGGAGGTGCTTCATATTCCTCCATCCAAGCCAGCGCGCTGAGCACCATTTCCAAGTCCGACGTCTGGAGCGAGGTCGAGGACTCGCTGCGCACCGTCATGGGTTGCAAGATCGCTAGCAGTGTGGGCGGCGTTGCTGGTGCTGCGGGCGCCAGTTCCGGCAATTCCAGCCGGGCCAATGTGTCCTACGTCGGCGACACGCAGATGGGCGAGCGCCTGCGCGGTGTGGACGGTTGCAGCGATGGCCGCGCCCTGACGATCAACCAGATGAGCGGCACCATCTTGGTCCGTGGCTTGCCCAAGGAACTGCGCATGATCGAGAGCTTGCTGCGTTCGATGCAGATCAATATCGAACGCCAGGTCATCATCGAGGCCAAGATCGTCGATGTCGAATTGAACTCTGGGGCGCAGCAGGGCATCAACTGGGCTGCCTTCGAGCAGGGCCTGCACCGCATGTCGGTTGGGTCTAACACGAGTTTAATCAATAGTGCGGGCTTGTTGCCTGGGACTATCACTACTAGCACTACTGGCCCGACTGGGACTACGACTATTAGCTCGGCTGGGACTACCACTACAACTACGATTCCGACCACTACGACTGCGACGACCTCCGGCGGTGGAGCGGGTGTGGGTAGCCTCATAAGTGGCGCGAGCTTGGGCGGGTTGCTCGGTACAGCTGCATCTGGTTTGGGGGTTGCGCTGCAATTCGCCAACTTCTCGGCCCTGATCAATTTCCTGGAATCCCAGGGCCAGGTGCATGTGCTGTCGAGCCCCCGCATCGCCACGCTGAACAACCAGAAGGCAGTGCTGAAGGTGGGCAGCGAGGAACCGTTTGTGACCAATGCCTCAGGCGGACAAATCACCGCAGGCACGGGCGGTAGCCCAGCTAGCGTGACCAATCCTAGCATTACCTATCAACCGTTCTTCTCAGGAATTTCGCTCGACGTGACACCGCAGATCGATGAGAACGACGCTATTACGCTGCATGTGCGCACGATGGTCAACAGCATTGTCCTCAGACAGAAGTTGGCAATCATCGCATCCACGGGCGACAGATACTTGCCGTTCGCCGTGAACAATATCAGCGAAACCGACAGCGTGGTAAAAACCAGGGACGGCCAGGTGATCGTGATCGGCGGCTTGATGACGGAGAGTTCCGCAGACGACCGCTCGATGGTGCCGGGGCTGGGCGAGGTGCCCGTGGTGGGGGCTTTGTTTCGCCAGGGCGGGCAGAAAAAGATCAAACGTGAATTGGTCATCCTGCTCAAGGCGAGCGTGGTCAAGAGTGACAGCAATGTCTGGACCAATGACATCTCGGCGATGCAGGGGCGTATCGAGCGGATCAACACCCCTACGCAGGATCAAGGCACCGGAAAGTAACGGAAATGTACCTCGAACATTTCGGCGTCAAGGAGTTCCCTTTCAGCATCACGCCGGATACCAGTTATTTTTTCTCCTCGGATGGTTCTCAGGAGGCTTTGAACACCCTGCTGATCGCTGCGCGTACCGGGGAGGGCTTCATCAAGATCACCGGAGAGGTGGGAACCGGCAAGACCCTGCTGTGTCGCAAGCTGATGTCTAGTCTCGGGCCGGATTTTCAGGTCGCCTATATCCCCAATCCTTACCTTGATCCGCTGGGCTTGTTCATGGAACTGGCTTCGGAGTTGGGGCTGGAGATAGGCGGGGACGCCAACCCGAACCAGCACCAGTTGCTCAAAGCGCTGACCCATCGGCTGCTGGACATTACCCGGGAGGGCAAGCGCGTGGTGCTCTGTCTGGACGAAGTTCAGGCGATGCCGATCGAAACGCTGGAGGCGCTGCGCTTGCTGACGAATCTGGAAACCGAGAAGCGCAAGTTGCTGCAGGTGATCATTTTCGGGCAACCGGAACTCGAGGAAAAGCTCAACCACCCTTCGATCCGTCAGCTCAAGCAACGCATCACCTTCGATTACCACCTCGGCCCGCTGTCGCGCGCCGAGCTGAATTACTATGTGCATCACCGGTTGATGGTCGCCGGGTATCGGGGCGGCAGGCTGTTCACTCCGCTGGCGATGTGGCTGCTGAAACACAAGACCAAGCGTATTCCGCGTCTGGTCAATATCCTTGCGCACAAAGCCATGCTGTGCGCGTACGGCAAGGGAAAGAGATCGGTGGGGCTGTTCGACGTTCGTGCCGCGTCGAACGACACTGCCTCTTTGCGTCATACCCGGTCTTACCAAAAGCCGGGTGTTGTTCTATTGGTTCTTCTGGGTAGCTGTTTGGCCGCCCTTGGATGGGTATATTCATTATGAGTCTGATCAACAAAATGTTGCAGGATTTGGAGCAGCGCAATGCTTCCGCCACCCAGAACCAACCACTCGCAGGGGAAGTGCGTGCGGTGCCGGTGGCTTCCGCGCCTCGGGTCGGCATGAAGGTCGGACTGGTTCTGCTGACGCTTCTGGCCGCTGGGGGCATCTGGCTGGTGATGAAACCGAAGACACCAGAGCCAGTCGTCGCTGTGGCGACGGTCGCGCCGATGCCGGTTCTTGCGCCTGCGCCCGTACCTGCGCCTGCGCCGGTACCTGCGCCTGAACCTGCGCCTGCGCCCGAACCTGCGCCTGCGCCTGTGTCGCCCGTGAAAGCTATACCCCCTGCCGCCCCTGTTGTTGACAAGCGGGTAGCCGAAAAGGCGACGCGGCAGGCCACTTCGGCGGCATCGGATGTGAAGGATGTGAATATTGGCAAGCCAGCTGCTGTGACGAAAACTCCGGTGAAGGTTGCACCCGAGGAAGCTTCACCGGTCCGGCAGAAGGCGCGGGCGGGTGGGGGCACCGAAGGAGCTCAACGCTCGCAGAAAAAAGTCAGTCCGCAACAGCAGTCAGACAATCTGTACAAGCAGGCCATCGGGGAGTTGCAGCAAGGCCGGGGCAACGATGCCCGACGAACCTTGCAGCGGGCACTGGAGGCAAACCAGAATAACGTCAATGCGCGCCAGACGCTGGTGGGCCTGCTGGTTGAGGGCAACCAGCTCGAAGAGGCGAGCGCTTTGCTGCGCGAAGGTTTGAAACTGTCCCCTGAGCAAGCTGACTTTACGATGACGCTGGCGCGTCTGCAGTTGGAAACAGGCGACACCAAAGGGGGCCTGAATACGCTCGAGCAAGGGCTGCAGTCAGCCGGAGACGATCCGCAATACCATGCCTTTTATGCCGCCCTGATACAAGGTGCCGGGCGCCATGAAGAGTCGGTTCGTCACTACCTGGTGGCGCTGCGTAGCAATCCGGCGATGCCGACGTGGCTGGTGGGCATCGGTATTTCATTGCAAGCTCTGGGCAAGGACGTCGATGCAGTCGAGGCATTCCGGCGCGCCAGGGATACCGGGCAACTCACGCCGCAACTGATTCAGTTTGTCGATCAGAGATTGAGTCAGCTAAAGCCTTAAGGGAGTTTTTGGGGTCAGAGCCCAAATTCGACTCGTGTAGTGTTGCACGCTTGATGGAGCAAATAAAAACGATGGATTTTGGGTCAGGGCAAGGCGCAAACGCGCTTGGAATTCCTATTCGTATTTCCGATTCACGACACTAGCGCAAGAATTCCGACCAGTAAATAGCGAACACAAACATAAACACCACAAACTCCAGCACCGTCGTCCAGATAATCAAGCGGCTGATGCGCCGATGGCGTGGCGTCATACCCAGCCAGCATGAATTCTGCAGCCAACTGTAAAAGGGCAGCCAGCCCCAACGCGACTTGCGCTTGAAATAGCTGTGGATAGCCGCACCCCACGGCAGCAGAGAGTTGTCCACCTCGTTCAATCGCTTCTCCTTCTCAGCGGTGCTGAGCTCGTCCGGATACAGCTCCTTCACCACCAGTTTGCTTGATGCCGAACCAACAGGCTGGACGCTAAAAATAGTGGCTTTCTTCAGGCCGCTGTCATAGTTGAGCGTGAACGACAGCTCCGGCTGCACATCACTCACACGCAGCGTCAGGCTCTGCGTCAGGCCATTCATCTCATTCATGCAATTGACGCGAATCTGCTTGCCGGCAAAAATTTTACCCGGCGCATCCTCCTGCCAGGATTTGATTTCAAGATGGGGATTGAGCCTGAACAGCCGTTCTGTCTGCTGAATAAATGCATAGAGTTCGCCCGTCGACAGCGGCAAATCGACACTGATCAAGGCAAAATCTTCTCCGCTCTGGTCGGGGGGTTTTACCATCACGAAGCAGTTCGTGCAGCCATCAGCAGCGGCACCGACAAACCGCGCGCCAGTTTCTCCAACTCCATGCGCGAACGCAGGCCTGTTTCACCCTTCGGGCGGGGCGGGCCGATCACGACCATAGTCACAACTTCCTGTGCCGCTATTTTCAGCAGACATTCTGCCGGGTCACCCAGAAGCATCACAGACTTGTAGGCTATACCGCGTTCGTTGCAGTGCTCTTCCACTGCACGCAGCACTTTCTTGGCGTCCGCCTCTAGAATGCCTTCCACATAGTTGCCGAAATCATCCCGTGTGGATGCATTCAACAGCCAGTCGTCCCCCTGCATGCCTGTCCATAAATCAGGCACGACCAGCAGATGTACGATTCTGGTCTGGCCAGGTGTTGCGATCTCCAGCGCCAATGTCTCCGCCAGCGCGGCCCCAGTTGTGCCGTGATGTGCCAGTAATAATGTTTTTATATTCTGCACAGTGAGATACCAAAAAAAAAGCGCGGGAACCCTGCTCTCGCAGGGCACCCGCGCTTGGTTAAATGACCTTAAACCATCAGCATAACGCCAAAAGCAATGGCGAATGCAAAGATCATTGAGATTAAGTCTTCGCGCCGGTCGCTTACAAAAATCGACAGGCTGGTACCGCGTTCAAATTTTTGATCTGACATCATCATCTCCTTTAAATAAACTCTTTAACAAATAACATCACCACAATCAGGGAACCGACAGCTTTCAGCGTACCTACTACGCCGCCGATGATCAAAGGCGAACCACCCGCCTGCTTCAGCGCTTTGCCGGTAATCTGCATGCCCAGACCGACCAGTCCAAAACCGAACAGCCATACCAGCCAGTCGCGGTAAGCCTTGATGGCCGGAGAGTCGAATTCTGCTGCCTTTTTGGCGTTGTCAATCCCACCTATTGCACCGGGATCCAGCCCCTCCATCTTGCTCACGGCAAACAGAATATAACTCTGCTCACGCGTCATCATCTTCTTGTTGGCAATCAATTCACCGAACGCCTTGTAGACTTCTTCCGTAGTGACCTTGTGATCCTTAATCACCACAGCCTTGTCCAGCAGAAACTTGCTCAGCACTGGCGCATCTTGCGCCCCGCGCAGACGTGTCAGCTCACCATCCAAGGCTCTCAATGCCTTGCCACTGAGCAGTTTGTCTTCCTTGACTTGCGCGCTGCTGAAGTATTTGCCCTGATAGTGGTCGGCTGGTGCAAAGACACCCATGGTGCTCATCGCGAACATGCCAATAAAACCGAGCACGAATAACGGAAATTTGGCGACAAGAACCTGTGTCAGGTTCATTTTCTCCGCACCCTCTTCATGTTTCATATACCAGGAAGCAAGCCACAACACGATGATAGGCAGAAACAGCACGCGGGTGATGTTGAAAATCTCTGCCACCTTGAGGGTTTCAATGCCATTCGGATCGAACGCCAAAGCCGCGCCTGCCACCTGTGCGGAGTTCAAAATACCGGTTCCGGCCCATGCGCCAAACTGTACCGGACCCATCTCGAGGAGATGCCCGACAGTAGGGAACAGGAACATGCAGCCGACACCCCAGATCAGGATGGTGCCGATGGTGTAGGCGATTTCCTCAGCCTTGGCTTTTACTACCGGAGCCGCCGCAACCGCGGCAGATACGCCGCACACGCCCATGCCTGCCGACAGCACACCCGTCATCGAATTGGGTAATTTCATGCGCTTGCCCATAAACAGCACAAGACCAACGGAACCCAGCACGAAGATACCGATCAAGATTATGGACAGCCCGCCCAATTGCGCCAGTTCTTTCGCGCTGTACAAGGTACCCAGCAAAATCACGCCGGTCTTGAGACCTAAACGCGCGGTGCGCACGCCATTGGCGGCCCATGCGGGGATCTTGAACACATTGACTACAACCATGCCGGCGACGATGCCCAACACCACATGGTTCAGGTTGAATATCTTGGCAAAGTCCCACGACAGGATGCCTGCACTCCTAACCGCACTGCCCCAGTTGCCAGCAATCGGATCAAGAACCCATCGCACAACAACTACTATAAGCAAGATAAAGGCGATTCCCGGAACTGTCGAAATAAAGTAGTCGAGATCGCCCTGCTTGGGCTTCCACAGCAGGGTAAACAGACCTATCAGAAGAAAGATGCCGCCAAAAATATTCACTATTTTAGCCTGCTCGGCCTTTGCGGCGTCGAATCTCGAGGCCGCCATTTTCTTTATTTCCGGTGCCGGTTTGCCTTCGGCAGCTGCGATTTCAGTAGCCGCACGCACCTCGAAATCATGTTTCGTTTTGGCGGCCACGTGGCTGCTGTAGGCACTTTTTTGCAGATAGGACTGCACGCCGTCCAAGCTGCCGCTTGTATTCAAGCCGCCCCAGAGCAGCATGAGTATGCCGATGATGAGCAAGGCGGGTGATTTTATGGTGTAGATCATATTTTTTAGTCTCCTGTTGGTGGATTAAACTTCCGCAATCAATAAAAAAACACGGCCCACACTATTGGCAGGCCGCAGCTTTGATTTCAAATGATAGCGTTATTCCGTCGGCAGCTTGCGTGCTGTCCAGTCAGGCAAGCCATCACGGTACCAATAGACGTTCGTGTAACCGGCTTTAGCCGCCACAACCGCCCCTTTATATGACTTGAAGCAGGTACCGGAATTGCAGAACATCACGAGATGGGCATTTTTATCCTTAAACTTGCTCAGGTCGAACTTGTCTAACGACGAATCGAAGACACCATCCGGGGTCTTGGCGCTTTTCTCAGGATCATAGGGAACGGAGATCGCGCCCTTGATGCTTTTTTCGGCATACTCGTTAGCCCTGCGGGTGTCAACTAGGACGGCACCTTTCGCCTGCAGATCCTGCACTTCTTTTGCACCTATCAGCTTGACGTTGATGCCGGCAGGCACTTTGGCTGGGGTTTCAGGCGGCGCCTGCGCGAATGCGCCGCCGCTGGCGGCCAGAAATCCGGAGCTGACAAGGGTGATGAGTATCTGTTTGACTGTACGCATGATATTTCTCCTATGTTTATAAGACCAGCGGCGGACGCCGCAGTAAACCGAAAAGATCTAAAAAGGCCAGTGTATTTCAGCACTGCGATTCTTCATCACGTCCCTCCGGCAGATAACCGTAGGCGACAACTAAAGTTTGAGTCGAGGTTCAAACTTGCACAGGTTATTGTACCGACATTGGGAACGCAGAAACATAGGATTTACCCGGCGGCGTTATACGGATAGCCAAACGCATAGGATGCGGTTCTGTCGCATTAAGCATTTTTCGTTTTCGCGACACACCAGGGGTAGAGGGTTATTGGGGTCAGACGCCAATTTCATGACGATGCAAAGCATCGCACCCGAAGGGCGTGCCAAGGGCACGATGAATTTGGACTCTGACCCCAAAAACCCTCCAGGTAGTGGGTCAATTTTGGGAAATTCGCTTAATGCGACAGAACCGTTTTCACCAGCGCCAGACGAACCTCAAACCAGGATCAAACCAGCAACGCATTCACCCGTTTCACATAGGCCGCCGGGTCAGCCGGCATACCGCCTTCGGCCAGCAGGGCCTGGTCGAACAGGATGTTGGCCAGGTCGTCGAAGGTACTTGCGTCAGCCGTGCTCTCTAACTTTTTAACCAGCGCGTGCTGGGCGTTGACTTCAAGAATCGGCTTGCTCTCGGGCACGGCCTGGCCTGCTTGCTTGAGCATACGGGCGAGCTGGGTTGACATGTCACCGTCTTGCACCACCAGGCAGGCTGGCGAGTCAACTAGGCGGCTGGTGGCGCGCACATCAAGCGCCTTGTCTTTCAGCGCTTCTTTCAATTTGTCGAGGATGGGCTTGAAAGTCGTTTGCGCTTCTTCGGCGGCTTTTTTTTCATCTTCATCTTGCAGCTTGCCGAGGTCAACCGCGCCCTTGGCGACGGACTGCAGCGGCGTGCCGTCGAAGTCGTGCAGGTAGTTCAGCGCCCACTCGTCCACACGGTCGGCCATCAGCAACACTTCAATACCTTTTTTGTGAAAGATTTCCAGCTGCGGGCTGTTTTTGGCTGCGGCGAGTGTGTCGGCGGTGATGTAGTAAATCGCGTCCTGACCTTCTTTCATGCGGGCTTTGTAATCGGCAAAGCTGACGCTCGCGGTGTCGCTGGTCGATGATGCAAAACGCAGCAGTTTGGCCAGGCGCACGCGGTTGGCGAAGTCTTCGCCCAGGCCTTCTTTCAGCACCGCGCCAAACTCGGTCTGGAAGGTGACGAATTTTTCGGCATCGTTGGCCGCCAGGTCTTCAATCATCGACAGTACGCGCTTGGTGCAGCCCTCACGAATGGCTTTGACGGCGCGGCTTTCCTGCAGCAGCTCACGCGAAACATTGAGCGGCAAATCGTTTGAGTCCAGCACGCCCTTGACGAAGCGCAGGTAGGTCGGCATCAGCGCCTGCGCATCGTCCATGATGAAGACGCGTTTGACGTAGAGCTTGACGCCTGCGGCCTTGTCGCGGTTGAACATGTCCATCGGCGCTTTGCTGGGGATGAACAGCAACTGCGTGTATTCAGTAGCACCTTCAACGCGGTTGTGCGTGGTGGCGAGTGGGCTCTGGTTGTCGTAGCTGAGCTGTTTGTAAAACTCGTCGTACTGGTCTTGCGTGATGTCTTTTTTGGCGCGCGTCCACAGTGCTGCGGCCTGGTTGACGGTTTCCCATTCACCTGTCAACACCATGCCGCCAGGCTGCCTGCCGCCATTGGGATCGGTGGCAGAGATGAGTTCGCCGTCTTTCCACTCTTGTTTTTCCATCAGGATGGGCAGCGAGATGTGGTCTGAATATTTGTTGATGACAGCCTTGAGTTTGTAGGCGTTGAGGTAATCCTCGGCCTCTTCTTTCAGGTGCAGCGTGATGCTGGTGCCGCGCTCTGCGCGTTCAATATCGGCCACATCAAACTCGCCCATTCCCTCGCTGACCCAGCGCATACCCTGGCTGGCTGGCAAACCGGCGCGGCGGCTTTCGACGGTGATTTTGTCGGCGACGATAAAGCCTGAATAAAAACCCACGCCGAACTGACCTATAAGTTGCGCGTCATTTTTCTGGTCGCCCGACAGCTTGGCCATGAAGTCGCGCGTGCCGCTTTTGGCGATGGTGCCAAGGTTGTCAATCGCCTCCTGGCTGGACAGGCCAATGCCGTTGTCAGTGATCGTCAGTGTCTTGGCGGCTTTGTCGAAGGTGATGCGTACTCTCAAGTCCGGATCGGTCTCATACAGCGCCCCATCATTCAGGGCTTCAAAGCGTAGCTTGTCGCAGGCATCAGAAGCATTGGAGATCAACTCGCGCAAAAAAATCTCGGGGTTTGAATACAGCGAGTGCGTAACCAGCTTGAGCAGTTGGGCCACTTCGGCTTGAAAGGCTAGGGTTTTGGACATGGTCTCTCTTGGTTGGAAGGTTCAGGGGTTATTGGGGTCAGACGCCAATTTCATGGAGTTTTTGGGGTCAGAGCCCAAATTCGCCGAGCCTACGGTTCGCCCGGAGGGCGCGGTGCGATGCACCGCAGCGAAATTGGTGTCTGACCCCAATAACTCCGAAGGGCGTGTCAAAAGCACGATGAATTTGGACTCTGACCCCAATAACCCCACCAACAGCGGTAGTTGGGTCGTAACGCCGTTTTTTCAACAGCGGATTTTACAAAGGCAATGAGTAGGGTTCTGTCGCTCACCTCGGGGGTTGCGTCCAGAAATTCCTGCAGTTGCGCAATCGTGCGCAGCTTTGTCTCGTCCATGTTGATCACCATCCTTGTGATGATCAGGACGGCAGCAGTTCAATCTCAAATTCGTCCCTTCAGGCTCATTCCTGGGTGGACATACGCCAGCCGTTCAGGCCCATACCTCATTTAGGACAAGGCTGTTACCGTCATCGACGCGCTGGCAATAGGCTTTCAACATTTCTTTCAGCCGAAAAGGTCGCGCGAAACCGATAAAGAAACTAATAGGAAAAGTCTAGGGCTCTGCCTCAATCGCAATTTGAGTACACACTGCTCTACAAAGCGTCACCACCCTATCATTGATAATCCGGTAAAAAATCTGTACGCCATCACGTCGCTTGCCGAGCACGCCCGCTTGATATAGCGTATTTAAATGCTGTGACATATTCGGCTGGGTTGTGTCAACTTGGGACAAAAGTTCTGATACGTTCTTTTCACCGTTGCACAAGCAGCTAATAATTTTTAGCCTCATCGGGGCCGACATGACACGAAAAACCTCCGCAGCCAGTTCGAAAACCGCATCGGATTCAATCTTTGCTTGGCCATCAGATTTGCTGGCTCGTAGCGCCATTAGAGTTGGTTTCATGTTGCCTATAGAGAGAGGGTGCATCGTATTGTTCAACAAACCCGTATTCACTCGGCTCAATCGGTCGTTCACCTCGCAGTCAATGCAGGAACGGCGCGATTACTAAAATTTGGAAGCTGGGTATGTCAAAAAATAAAGACCGCTTCATGGCGAACTCCCGGAGTGCCCCGACTGGAGCGGATAAAAAATCCAATGAATTATTTCTTACTATTTGTGCATAAGAATGTAATGTATTCCGTGACGTTTAGTGCTAGGGGAAACGCGGAGATGTCGAGATGTGATTTCGATTTTTGTCGGGTCATTTGAAGTCGAAATCTAAAAATCAGCTGCTAGGCCTCTTGCCAATATGTAAGAGATGGCTTATATTACCTTGCAATTCTGAGTATTGCAATGGGTGCCTTGCCAGAAATGTTCCAAATGGAGAGCTGAATGGCAGTCTGGTGTTTTTTGCGTTGGCATTTGGCGGCGTTCGCAATATTTTCGATAACGGCCTGCGCAGTCGATGAGGCGCAAACGAAAGCGGGCAGTCAGATGCTGCCTCGCCAGGTGTCAGCATCTGCGTGGTACGTTGAGGGCGAGTTGGCGCTTGGCAGTGCTGCCAATCGGAACTTTATCTCCAATGCGGGTTTCGTGGTGACCCCTGCTGGGGTCGTTGTCATTGATGCGCTTGGCTCGCCTGAACTGGCTCGCGAGTTGATGCGCGAGATTAAGCGCCTGACTGGCAAGGTGGTCACGCATGTGATCGTCACGCATTACCACGCAGATCATATTTATGGGTTGCAGGCCTTTAAAGACGCTGGTGCGCGCATCATTGCAGCTCGTGCCGGGCTTGAGTATTTAAATTCAGAAACTGCCCAGCTGCGCCTGGAAGCATCTCGCAACGAGCTATTCCCATGGATAGACGAGAAAACCCGTTTGGTTTTAGCTGACGAGTGGCTTGATCGTGAGCGTGATTTGGTTGTGGGTGGTGTCCGCTTTGTCCTGAAGCCAGTTGGGCCTGCGCACACTCCGGAAGACCTTGTCGTATATCTGCCTTCAGAAAAAGTGCTTTTTGCCGGTGATCTGGTTTTTCGGGGGCGTCTGCCCTTCGTCGGTCAGGCCGCCGATAGCAAAAAATGGATTGAGTCACTGGATACGCTGCTCCTTTTTGATATCCAAACAACTGTGCCTGGGCATGGGCCGGTTTCATCGTCTGCACGCGATGACTTACGGCAGACCCGGGACTATTTGACATATTTGCGGGAGAGTATGGACAAAGCTTCGCGCAATCTTGAGCCTTTCGACGAGGCCTACAAGGCCACAGACTGGTCACGTTTTGAACATCTGCCGCTTTTCCGCGCAGCTAACCGCATGAACGTATATAACACTTATCTGTTGATGGAGCGCGAATAGTACTGCGACTCGGGAATAGGGGAACAAAATGAAAACGATGGATTTTTTCGTCCGGCTAGGCGTGAGGAGGCGACATAGCCGTAGCTATGGCAGCGACGAGCAACAACGCCGGGCGGAAAAAGACGCGTTTTCATGTTTCCTTATTTCCGAGTCGCAGTACTAGCTGCCATGGTGAATCAAAACATGTCCAAACCAAGCAACATCCAAAATGCGCCCAAGCGCCGCGAGCTGCTGACTACGCTTGGCGCGCTGGCCGCATGGCCCTTTGTAGTCGCGCCAGCACTTGCGGGCGGTCGAGTGATCTTGCCGAAACCCGATTCCCTTGCCGATGAATTGGCGCTGGCCCTTGCCGTTAGGAAGCCCTTGATCGTCATGGTCAACCTTGAAGGCTGCCCGTTTTGCCGTATTGCACGGGACAGCTACCTGGGACCTCTGCGCGTTGAAGAGCAACAGAGCGTGGTTCAGGTGGATATGCGAAGTGCGCGATCAGTGCGCGACTTCCGAGGTGAGCAAGTGACACATGATCAACTGACGCGCGCGTGGGGCATACGGGTGGCACCGACTGTGCTGTTCTTTGGCAAAAGAGGCATAGAGGTGGCTGATCGGCTGGTTGGGGGCTATATCCCGGACTTCTATGGCGCTTACCTTGAGGAACGTCTACGGACAGCGCGGCGTTCTTTGGTGTGAAATGGCCAGATGACACAAAACGCCCACATGAAGTGGGCGTTTGCTACTAGCTTGGTTAGCTAGGTTATTGGTTGCGCGGGCAAGATTTGAACTTACGACCTTTGGGTTATGAGCCCAACGAGCTACCAGGCTGCTCCACCGCGCGATAAGTTGTTATTGTAGCTTACTTAAGCCTTGGCCGGGTCAGCTGTAGTGGTATCAGCATTCACATCCGGCCGGTCTACCAGCTCGACGAGTGCCATGGGAGCGTTGTCGCCAACACGGAAGCCCATTTTCAAAATGCGGGTGTAGCCGCCAGGACGTGCCTTGTAGCGTGGGCCGAGTTCTGCAAACAGCTTGACGACCATGTCGCGGTCGCGCAGGCGGTCGAATGCGAGGCGTTTGTTGGCCAGCGTTGGCTCTTTGGCCAGCGTGATCATGGGTTCAACAACGCGGCGCAGCTCTTTTGCTTTTGGCAGCGTCGTTTTGATGGCTTCGTGCTGTAGCAGCGAGTTCATCATATTGCGCAGCATGGCGAGGCGGTGCTCGCTGGTGCGGTTTAGTTTACGTAGTCCGTGTCCGTGACGCATGGTGATTTCCTTTTTTAGTATCCGGGCAGCCGTATCAGGTACTGCCCGTGCGCCATCCCATTGAAGAGATGGTCTTCGGTTTTAAATTAATGCTTGTCCAGCCCGGCCGGTGGCCAGCTTTCAAGGCGCATACCGAGGGTCAAACCACGCGATGCGAGCACTTCCTTGATTTCGTTGAGCGATTTACGGCCCAGGTTCGGCGTTTTTAGCAGCTCGTTTTCAGTACGCTGGATCAAGTCGCCGATGTAGTAAATGTTTTCGGCCTTCAGGCAGTTTGCAGAACGCACGGTGAGCTCAAGCTCATCAACCGGGCGCAGCAGAATCGGGTCAAACTGCTGTGAGCTGCGTTGAACTGGCGCATCAAACGCGGCGAGTTCATGGCCTTCAAGTTGCGCGAATACTGCGAGTTGTTCAACCAAAATTTTGGCTGACGCGCGCACGGCATCTTCTGCCGACACTGCCCCGTTGGTTTCGATTTCGATAACCAGTTTATCGAGGTCTGTGCGCTGCTCGACGCGGGCGCTTTCAACCGTGTAGCTGACGCGCTTGACGGGCGAGAACGATGCGTCCAGAACAATACGACCAATCGATTTGGTGGACTCGTCACCATAACGACGAACGTTACCGGGCACATAGCCACGGCCACTTTCAACCTTGATCTGCATGTCAATTTTGCCGCCGTGCGACAGGTTAACAATCACATGCTCAGGGTTGATGATTTCAACATCATGCGGAGTCTGAATGTCAGCCGCCGTCACCGGGCCAGCGCCATCTTTGCGCAGGCTCAATGTCACTTCATCACGGTTGTGGAGCTTGAAAACCACGCCCTTGAGGTTAAGCAAAATATTGACGACGTCTTCTTGAACACCGTCAATAGTCGAGTACTCGTGCAGCACGCCAGCGATGGTGACTTCAGTGGCGGCATGGCCGACCAGGGACGACAGCAATACACGGCGCAGGGCGTTGCCCAGGGTGTGGCCATAGCCACGCTCAAATGGTTCGAGCGTGACTTTTGCGCGGTTGGCGCTCAGTTGCTCGACGTTGATGGTTTTTGGTTTCAGTAAATTAGTTTGCATGCAATCTTCCTATGTCAATACCCTCGGTTCGTTACACCGATAAGGCCGACGGTACAAAAACCTGCATATTCCACATATGCAGCGCCTCGTACCGCAGGAACGAAATTAGCGTGAATACAACTCGACGATGAGCGATTCGTTCACGTCAGCGGCGAACTCGTCACGGTCAGGAATCTTCTTGAAAGTGCCTTCGCCCTTCTCGATGCTGACCTCGACCCAGGCAGGCATACCCACCTGTTTGGCCAACTCGAGGGCTTCTGCCACGCGAGTCTGCTTCTTCGACTTCTCCCGGACGGCAATCACATCACCAGCCTTGACCATATACGAAGGAATATTGACCGAACCGCCGTTGACGGTAATCGCCTTGTGCGACACCAGCTGGCGTGCTTCAGCGCGGGTTGAGCCGAAGCCCATGCGGTAGGCCACGTTGTCCAGACGGCATTCCAGAATGAACAACAGATTGGCACCGGTGTTGCCTTTGCGGCGATCAGCTTCTTCGAAGTAGCGGCGGAACTGCTTTTCCAGCACGCCGTACATGCGCTTGACCTTCTGCTTTTCACGCAGTTGCAGACCATAGTCGGACGTACGGGTACCGGAGGTACGGCCATGCTGACCCGGTTTGGAGTCGAATTTTGATTTGTCGGCGATGGCGCGGCGAGCACTCTTTAAAAAGAGGTCGGTGCCTTCACGACGGGATAGTTTGGCCTTGGGGCCTAGGTAACGTGCCACTTTGAATTCCTTTTGTCATCTGCTGCATCGCTGCAGGAGCCTTCGGCCTAAACTTTGACGCTTAGCCTGATGGCGGTGGGCTTTGGTTAAAAGTCCTGCGCCGGGTAATTGCCAAAAAAGCAAGCAGCCCCGCCAGAACACTGGGGATTACGGGGGATTAAATACGGCGGCGTTTTTGTGGACGGCAGCCGTTGTGTGGAACCGGGGTTACGTCAGCAATCGAATTGATCCGGATACCGAGAGCGCCGAGCGCGCGAACCGAAGACTCGCGACCTGGACCGGGGCCCTTGATTTCAACATCAAGGTTTTTAATGCCTTGCTCAATAGCTGCGCGGCCAGCCACCTCAGATGCTACCTGTGCAGCAAATGGAGTCGATTTACGCGAACCCTTGAAACCCTGACCACCTGACGAAGCCCACGACAGGGCATTGCCCTGGCGATCGGTGATCGTGATGATGGTGTTGTTGAACGATGCGTGAATGTGTGCAATGCCGTCGGCAACGTTCTTGCGAACTTTCTTGCGAACGCGTTGTGCTGCGGTATTGGTTGGTGACTTAGCCATAAGAGAACCTCTTGATTATTTCTTCAACGACGCTGCGGCCTTGCGCGGGCCCTTGCGGGTGCGGGCATTGGTACGCGTACGCTGGCCACGCATGGGCAGGCCACGACGATGACGGAAGCCGCGATAGCAGCCGATGTCCATCAGGCGCTTGATGTTCATCGTGGTTTCACGACGCAAGTCACCTTCAATGGTGAACAGTGCGATCTGATCACGAATTTTTTCCAGATCGCCGTCAGTCAGGTCTTTGACTTTCTTTGAATAGGCGATGGCACAGGCGTCGCAAATTTTGCGAGCACGGGTGCGACCGATGCCAAAGATTGCAGTCAAGCCGATTTCGGCGTGCTGTTGCGGCGGAATATTGATACCAGCGATACGGGCCATGTTCGTCCTCTAAAACTCTTAAAATCAGCCTTGCCGCTGTTTGTGACGTGGTTCTGTGCAAATCACGCGTACAACGCCCTTGCGACGGATAACTTTACAGTTGCGGCAAATTTTCTTGACCGAAGCTGAAACTCTCATTTTTAATTCTCCTAAATTACTCGTTAAACGCGCACTTTAGCCTACGCGCCTGGCGATGTCTTGAAGCTTGCTTTTTTAAGCAAGGACTCGTACTGCTGCGACATCATGTAGTTCTGCACTTGCGCCATGAAATCCATGGTGACAATCACAATAATCAGCAAAGAGGTGCCACCGAAATAAAACGGCACGTTGTATCTCAAAATCAAAAACTCAGGCAGCAGACAGACGGCGGTGATGTAGATCGATCCGGCCAGCGTCAAACGCACCAGAATCTTGTCGATGTAGCGCGCCGTCTGGTCGCCCGGACGTATTCCCGGAATGAAGGCACCGCTTTTCTTCAGGTTGTCTGCCGTTTCACGGCTGTTAAAAACCAGTGCCGTGTAAAAAAAGCAGAAAAATATGATTGCACTCGCATAAAACATCACATAGATAGGTTGGCCGGGAGTGAGCGTGCTGGCAATATCCTTGAGCCAGCGCATGCCGTCGCCGGTGGCAAACCAGCCTACCACCGTCGCCGGCAACAAAATAATTGAGGACGCAAAAATCGGAGGGATGACACCGGCCATGTTCAACTTCAAAGGCAGATGGGAGGATTGCCCGCCATACACCTTGTTGCCAACCTGCCGCCTGGCGTAATTGACCAGAATTTTCCGCTGGCCGCGCTCTACAAATACAACAAAGTAAGTGACCAGCACGACCACGATCACGATCACGATCGCCACCAGGATGCTCATGGCGCCGGTACGCACCAACTCAAGCAGACCGCCCATGGCACTGGGCAAACCGGCCACAATACTTGCAAAAATCAGAATCGAGATACCGTTGCCCAGGCCACGTTCGGTAATCTGCTCACCGAGCCACATCAAAAACATCGTGCCGGCGGTCAAGCTCACCACCGCTGTCATGCGAAAACCAAATCCGGGTGCCAAAACCAAGCCTGGCGAGCTTTCCAGTGCAACCGCAATGCCCATCGACTGAAACAGTGCCAGGCCCAAAGTACCGTAGCGGGTGTACTGGGTAATCTTGCGGCGTCCGCTTTCACCTTCTTTTTTCAGTTGCTCAAATGTCGGCACGACATACGTCATCAACTGCATGATGATGGAAGCAGAGATGTAGGGCATGATGCCCAGCGCAAACACCGCGAACCGCGACAGCGCGCCACCGGAGAACATATTGAACAAACTCAATATGCCGCCTTCCTGCCCTTTGAAAAGCTGCTGCAACTGCCCAGGGTCAATTCCGGGAACCGGAATGTGCGCACCAATGCGGTACACCACCAGTGCCAGCAGCAAAAACACAAGCCTGCTCCGCAAATCGCCGAACTTGCCGGATTTTGCCAATTGAGCCGAGTTAGTTGCCACCGATGAATCCTGTCAATGCTTTAAAACTTAGGCAACCGAGCCGCCAGCGGCTTCAATGATGGCCTTGGCAGCAGCAGTTGCACCAATACCATTGAGCTTGACGGCTTTCGTCAACTCGCCGGTCTTGATGATCTTGACGTTTTTAGCCAGTTGACCCACCAGGCCAGCCGTCTTCAAAGCCAGCAAGTCCACTTCAGCCAGACCGAGCTGCTCCAGTGCCGTCAACGTGACTTCAGCATTGAACTTGAGCAAATGCGATTTGAAACCGCGCTTTGGCAAGCGACGTTGCAAAGGCATTTGACCGCCTTCAAAGCCGACCTTGTGGTAGCCACCGGCGCGAGACTTTTGACCTTTGTGGCCGCGTCCTGCGGTTTTACCGATGCCAGAGCCAATGCCACGACCGACACGGCGTTTGTAGTGCTTTGCACCAACGCCAGGCTTGATTCCGTTTAATTCCATAATAGGCCTTACGTAGTCAGTTGGGGACAGAGCTTGCCGCTACGCGGCTGCGGTCTTTCCCACAAAAAAATTTAAATAATCTTGACCAGGTAACTGATCTTGTTAATCATGCCGCGCACTGCGGGCGTGTCTTCCAGTTCGCTAACGCTGTTAACACCGCGCAAACCCAGACCACGCACAGTAGCGCGGTGTGACTCTTTGGTGCCAATCGGGCTGCGAATCAGTTGGACTTTTACTTTATTTGCTGTCGTCATTTGAATGCCCCTGCGCCTTAGCCGAAGATTTCTTCGACTGATTTGCCACGCTTGGCTGCAATATCAGAAGCCGTGGTGGAGTTGTTCAGTGCGTCCAACGTGGCGCGCACCATGTTGTACGGGTTGCTCGAACCATGGCTCTTGGCCACGATGTCGGTGATGCCCATGACTTCAAAAACAGCGCGCATCGGACCGCCAGCAATGATGCCGGTACCTTTGGCCGCTGGCATCATCATGACGTTGGCTGCACCCCAATGACCAAACACATTGTGGTGAATCGTGCCGTTTTTCAATGCCACCTTGGTCATGTTGCGGCGCGCTTCTTCCATGGCTTTTTGCACGGCTGCAGGCACTTCTTTTGACTTGCCCTTGCCCATGCCGACACGACCATCACCATCGCCAACCACTGTGAGTGCGGCGAAACCGAGAATACGGCCACCTTTCACCACTTTGGTGACGCGGTTGACCGCGATCATCTTTTCCTTCAGACCATCGTCCGGAGCGTCGTTTGCGGATTTTGCTTGAAACTTTGCCATACTTTGTATCCAGTCTGCTTAGAACTGCAACCCAGCTTCGCGAGCCGCATCAGCCAGCGCTTTGACGCGGCCATGGTACGCAAAACCGGCGCGATCAAACGCCACTTTTTCTACACCCGCTGCTTTTGCTTTTTCAGCAATGCGCTTGCCAATGACTTGCGCAGCAGCAACATTTCCACCTTTACCGGACGCGCCGATTTCCTTGCGGACTTCGACTTCTGCGGTAGATGCAGCAGCCAGCACTTTGGTGCCGTCGCCAGAGATAACGCTGGCGTAGATGTGCAGGTTGGTACGACTTACCGTCAAGCGGGCAACGCCTTGTGTGGCGATGCGGATACGCGTTTGACGTGAACGACGAAGGCGCTGCTCTTTTTTGGTCAACATGATGCAGCTCCTTATTTTTTCTTGGTTTCTTTGATCGTGATCTTCTCATCCGAATAACGGATGCCCTTGCCTTTGTAAGGCTCAGGAGGACGAACGGCACGAACTTCAGCGGCGATCTGGCCAACACGCTGGCGGTCAGAACCCTTGATAACGATTTCAGTTGGCGTAGGCGTTGCAACTGTGATGCCGGCCGGCATATCCATCACCACAGGGTGTGAATAACCAACCGTCAAATTAAGCTTGGCACCTGCCGCCTGGGCTTTGTAACCCACACCGATCAGGCTGAGTTTTTTCTCGAAACCCTTGGTCACACCGGTCACCATGTTGTTCACGAGCTGGCGCATCGTGCCGCTCATGGCATTGGCTTCACGGGAATCATTGGCGGGCTCGAACGTCAGCTTGCCAGCATCATTCTTGATGCTGACGAGTGCGTTTGTGCTCAAGGCCAAAGCGCCGAGGGCACCCTTGACATTGATCTGGTCTTCTTTGATGGCCACATCCACACCCTGGGGAATGGAGACTGGCATTTTTCCTATACGGGACATTTCTTGACTCCTCTATGTCGCCGTTAAGCCACGTAGCAAAGAACTTCGCCACCGATACCGGTAGCGCGCGCCTTGCGATCAGTCATCACGCCTTGCGGGGTGGTGACAATTGCTATCCCCAGGCCATTCATGACCTGAGGAATAGCGTCGTGGCCTTTGTAAACGCGAAGGCCGGGGCGACTAACACGCTCGATGCGCTCAATCACGGGCTTGCCTGCGTAGTACTTCAGGGCGATTTCCAGCTGCGACTTGCCGTCGTCGGTTTTCACCGCGAAGCCGTCGATATAACCTTCGTCTTTCAAGACTTGCGCAATGGCAACCTTGACTTTGGACGATGGCACCCGCACAACGGCTTTTTCAACCATTTGTGCATTCCGAATGCGTGTCAGCATGTCGGCGATAGGATCACTCATACTCATTTTGTGGCTCTCCTATTACCAGCTTGCTTTGGTGATACCAGGGATATCACCAGCGAAGGCCAATTCGCGGATCTTGGCGCGAGCCAGACCGAATTGACGGAAGGTTCCGCGTGGGCGGCCGGTGATCGCGCAGCGGTTACGCTGGCGGGTCGGGTTCGCGTTGCGGGGCAACTTTTGCAACTCCAGACGGGCCAGGGCGCGCTCGTCGTCGGTTTTCTTGAAATCGTTGGCCGTAGCCTTCAGTTCAGCGTGTTTTTTGGCGAATTTAGCGACCAGTTTGTCGCGTTTGATTTCGCGTTGCAGCAATGCTTGTTTTGCCATCTTGCGCCTTCAGTTCTTGAACGGAAAACGGAAGGCGGTGAGAAGTGCCTTGCACTCTTCATCGGTCTTGGCCGTCGTGGTGATGCTGATGTTGAGCCCGCGCAAGGCATCAACCTTGTCGTATTCAATTTCAGGAAAAATGATCTGCTCTTTCACGCCGATGTTGTAGTTGCCACGGCCGTCAAAGGCCCGACCGGAGATACCACGGAAGTCACGAACGCGCGGCAGGGCCACGGTCACGAAACGGTCGAGGAACTCATACATCTTGACACCGCGCAGGGTGACCATACAGCCAATTGGCAGATCTTCGCGGATTTTGAAACCGGCGATAGCCTTTTTGGCCTTGGTCACCACAGGCCTTTGGCCTGCGATTTTGGACATGTCGCTGACGGCGCTGTCCATGACCTTCTTGTCGGCAACCGCCTCGCTCACACCCATGTTGAGCGTGATCTTGGTGATACGGGGAACCTGCATCGGCGATTTGTAGCCAAATTTCTCAATCAGGGCTGGCACGATTTTTTCGCGGAACTGGGCCTGCAGGCGAACCTGGGCAGGAGCAGCTTGGGTAGGTGCGGTCTTAGCCATGTTCATGCAGCCTTAATTGCGTCGCCACTGGACTTGAAGACGCGCACTTTTTTGCCGTCAGCCAGGAGCTTGATACCAACCCGATCCGCCTTGCCGGATGTCGCGTTGAAAATCGCGACATTGGATTGGTGAATCGGCATGCTTTTTTGAACGATGCCACCGGTCGTGCCTTTGAGAGGGTTTGGCTTGGTGTGTTTTTTCACCAGATTCATACCCTCAACCAGCACGTAGCTGTCGTCGATGCGCAGCGTGATCGTGCCGCGCCTGCCCTTGTCGCGACCTGCGATGACGATGATCTCGTCGCCTTTGCGAATTTTGTTCATGGCTTGTTCCCTTACAGAACTTCAGGAGCCAGGGACACGATCTTCATGAACTTTTCAGTGCGCAACTCGCGCGTCACTGGTCCGAAGATGCGGGTGCCGATAGGCTCCAGCTTGGCGTTAAGCAACACGGCCGCGTTGCCATCGAATTTGATGAGCGAGCCATCGCCACGGCGAATGCCCTTGGCGGTGCGAACGACCACAGCAGTGTAAATCTCGCCTTTTTTGACGCGGCCACGTGGAGCAGCTTCTTTGATGCTGACTTTGATGAGATCACCAACGCTGGCGTAACGGCGCTTGGAGCCGCCCAGCACTTTGATGCACATCACGGATTTGGCACCCGTGTTGTCAGCAACGTCGAGTTTGGATTGCGTTTGAATCATTAAATTTAGTCCCAACTTGCACCGAAAGCAGTTTTTACAAACCACACCATCGATCAGTCTTGGGCCCGTCGTCCACACCGCGAACTATTCGCGTTGCTTCCCGTTAGGCAAGTTATTTCAAGTTATTTGCGTATTCCGTATTCAAACAGAATTCCTCGCTTTTTTGCGAGCGAAGCCTATGATTATCATCAAACCGGGTGGCTGTGTCAACACCCTGGGGCAAAAATACCCCTTAATTTCATGCGGTTCATGGCGGAACATGCAAATACCGGTCGAAATACTGGTCACATAGCACCAAAAAGTCCTTCAGTTGCGGGTCAACGCCAGTCTCTTTCTGGAGCAAGTCCGCCACCTTGGCCGCCATTGACTTGGCCAGCGCGGCATCCAGAAACAGCAGCCGTGAGCGCCTGGCCAGCACATCTTCAACCGTCAATGCGTACTCATACCTCGCCGCAAACCGCACCATCGCGACGCTCAAACCACCGCCCAGTGCCTCGTCTTCGGCCATGGCCTGAACCGCGCCCGCCTCGCTGCCATACAGATGCAGGCCGGGTGCATCGCTGATTTTTTGCCCTGAAGTTTTACCATCAGTGTGAGCGCCGACTAACCGCAAATGAGCCGTCACACTGGGTTTAGTCGGGAGCAGGCTTGCCGCAAAGCACTTGCCCAGCACGTTCTCGGCCATGGCGCGGTAAGTTGTCCATTTGCCACCTGTCACTGTGACCAGACCGCTTTTACTGACCAGAACCGTGTGCTCACGGGAGATGCCCTTAGTTTGTTCTTTGGTGCTGTCAGCGTCTTCATCAGCCGGTTTAACCAATGGCCGCAAGCCGACCCAGATACTTTTAATGTCAGAGCGAGTCGGCGCGCGGCTCAGGTACCGAGCCGATTCGCCGAGGATAAAGTCCACCTCTTCTTTAAAGGCCAGCGGCTCGCGCGCCAGGTCATGGCGCGGCGTGTCGGTTGTGCCCAAAATAACTTTTCCCAACCAGGGAATGGCAAACAGCACCCGACCATCAGCCGTTTTGGGGATCAGCATGGCGTGGTCGCCGGGTAAAAACTCGCGCTCCACCACAATATGCACGCCCTGGCTGGGCGCAACCATGGGCTTGACGCTGCAGCCAATCGCCGCACCGTCTTCCATACGCAAATGGTCTACCCACACGCCTGTGGCGTTAACCACACAGCCAGATTTGATGGCGTAGTTTTTACCGGTTTGTTGATCCTTCACCTGTAGGCCAACGACCTTGCCAGCCTCGTGCAACAAACCGGTGGCGCTGCAATAGTTGACCAGTAGCGCGCCCTGCTCTGCGGCGGTACGGGCCAGCGCCAGCGCTAACCTGGCATCGTCAAACTGGCCGTCCCAGTACTTGACCCCGCCACATAATTTACCGACCGCGCCTTGCCGCTTGCTGTTTGGCAAAAGCGCCAGCGTCTCGTCACGGTTTAAAAATTCAGTCGCGCCCAGGCCCTCCTTGCCCGCCAGCGCGTCATATATCTTCAGCCCCACGCCGTAAAAAGGAGCTTCCCAGAACTTGTACGACGGCATCACAAAGGCCAACGGCTGCGCCAGGTGCGGAGCGTTAGCCAGCAGCGTGGTGCGCTCGTGCAGGGCTTCGCGCACCAGCGCAATGTTGCCCTGCGCCAGATAGCGCACACCACCGTGAACCAGCTTGGTCGCCCGCGACGAGGTGCCCTTGGCAAAGTCATGCGACTCCACCAGCAGCACCGAAAACCCACGGGCGGCAGCGTCCAACGCCACGCCAAGCCCAGTCGCGCCGCCGCCGATCACGGCCACGTCGTAGGTGACGGGCCGCGCCAGTTGCTGGATTAAGTCGGCCCTGTTTGTAGGTTTCATATTTAGGAGATTTAAAAAGCTATTTTTAAACCATTTTTAGGGCACATTTTAGGTCTGCAACTCAATCAAAACAGGCGCTACCAGCTACCAAATTCATAGCAAAAACTTTTACGCTTCAACCCAGCGCCTGGACTGCCCCACCGCCTTGTGCCAGCGCGCCAGCTTGGCGGCGCGTGCATCCGCGCTGATTTTTGGCTCGAATGTTTTGTCGATTTGCCACAGGGCAGCAAGCTCCTCGGTACTGGCCCAAAAGCCAACCGCCAACCCCGCCAGATACGCTGCGCCCAGCGCGGTGGCCTCCAGCACTTTGGGCCGCACCACGGGTACGCCTGAAAAGTCGGCTTGCATCTGCATCAGCAAATCATTTTTGCTGGCGCCGCCATCCACGCGCAGGGCTTTGAGTCCCAAGCCTGCGTCCAGGCTCATGGCCGTGAACACGTCGGCACTTTGCAGGGCGATGGCCTCTAGTGCGGCTCTGGCGATGTGTGCCCTGGTTGTGCCGCGTGTCATGCCCAGCAGCGCGCCGCGCGCATACGGGTCCCAGTGGGGGGTGCCCAGGCCTGCGAAGGCCGGCACCAGGTACACATCACCAGTATCTAGCACGCTGGCGGCGAGTAGCTGCACGTCTGCGGCTGACTGGATGATTTGCAGGCCATCGCGCAGCCACTGGATGGTCGCGCCGCCCATGAAGACGCTGCCTTCGAGGCAATATGTGGTGTGCCCCTTCACCTTGTCCTTTGTATCAAGCTGCCAGCCGACGGTCGTCAGCAGTTTGTTCTTCGATACCACCAGCTTGCTGCCCGTGTTCATCAGCATGAAGCAGCCCGTGCCGTAGGTGTTTTTGGCCATGCCTGCCTCAAAACAGACCTGGCCAAAAGTGGCGGCTTGCTGGTCGCCCGCGATGCCTGCAATCGGGATGGCCGCACCTAGCAGCGCCGCGTCAGTGCGGCCCACCATGCCGCTGCTGGCCACCACTTCAGGCAGCACGCTGCGGGGAATATTGAAGAGCGCCAGCAGCTCGTCGTCCCACTGCATGGTGTGCAGGTTAAACAGCATGCTGCGGGAGGCGTTGCTGACATCGGTGACGTGTACGCCGCCCTGGGTGAGGTTCCACACCAGCCAGCTGTCTATGGTGCCAAAGGCCAGCTCGCCTTTTTCGGCTTTTTCACGCACACCGGGGATGTTCTCTAACAGCCATTGCAGCTTGGTGGCCGAGAAGTAGGCATCGAGTACCAGTCCGGTTTTTTGCTGGATCATGTCTGCATGACCCGCTTGGCGCAGCTCGTCGCAGCGGCCTGCGGTGCGCCTGTCTTGCCAGACGATGGCGTTGGCAACGGGCTGGCTGGTTTTGCGATCCCACAGCAGCGTGGTTTCGCGCTGGTTGGTGATGCCGATTGCGCTGATGGATGCTATTGAATCAGTAGCTGGTTGCGCGCGTATTGATTGGCCTACAGCCGTATTTGGCATCATTTTTAGGCATTGTCTAGCTACTTCGAGCTGCGTCGACCAGATTTCACGCGCATCATGCTCCACCCAGCCGGGCCTAGAGAAGATTTGCGCAAACTCTTGCTGCGCCTGCGCCACCACCGTGCCCGAATGGTCGAACAGCATGGCGCGGGAACTGGTGGTGCCCTGGTCGAGTGCGAGGATGTAGCTCATTGCCCAAAGGTTAACGCAATCCATCTGGCGACGGCGCGCGGATATACCATCACTGCTTCAGGAGTAGCCACATGACAGTCAACACACCAGCGCAGAATCAAACTATTGCCATGAATATCGCATTTATAGGCGGCGGCAACATGGCCAGCGCCATCATTGGCGGGCTTATCAAGCGCGGCCTAGCTGCCAGCCAGATCCAGGTGGTCGAGCCTTTTGACGAGCAGCGCGCCAAGCTCAAGCAAGACTTTGGCCTGCAGGCTGAAGCGACGCCGGGCGCGGCGCTGGCCAGCGCCGCCATCGTGGTCTGGGCCGTCAAGCCGCAAACCTTCAAGGAGGCAGCAGCGCAAACCCGCGTACACACCCAGGTCGCCCTGCACCTGAGCGTGGCCGCAGGCATCCGCTCGGACAGCATTGCCCAGTGGCTGGGCACCGAACGGGTGGTGCGCTCCATGCCCAATACGCCGGCCCTGATCGGCAAAGGCATGACCGCCCTCTTCGCCCGACCGACGGTTACCGCAGCGGACCGGCTGGCGGTCGAGCGCGTGATCGAGACCACCGGTGACCATCTGTGGCTGGACCAGGAAGCGCAGCTTGATGCCGTGACCGCGCTGTCCGGCTCGGGCCCGGCCTATGTGTTTTATTTCATCGAGGCCATGGTGCAGGCCGGAACCGAAATGGGCCTGAGCCGGGAGCAGGCGCACAAGCTGGCAGTCGGCACCTTTGTTGGCTCGTCGGCACTGGCCAAGGCATCTGATGAGCCGCCCGAAACGCTGCGCGCACGGGTCACGTCCAAGGGTGGCACCACCTATGCTGCCATCACCTCGATGGAGCAGGACAACGTGAAAAATCTATTTATGCGGGCCATGCACGCAGCTAGGCAGCGGGCACGCGAGTTAGGCGACGAGTTTGGCGCGAGCTGATTCCAATCCGCATTAAAAACGATAACTGCGTTGCTTCGCTTTGCCGGGGTTTTTGGGGTCAGAGCCCAAATTCGCCGAGCCTTTGGCTCACCCGTAGGGTGCAGTGCTTGCACTGCAGCGAAATTGGTGTCTGACCCCAATAACCCGCGCCTTGTTCTCCTTTCTAATGCGAATTGGAATAATGTGGCTACAGCGACGATAGCGCGATGCCGGCAAACACCGCAAACCCCAGCCAGTGGTTCAGCCTGAAAGCCCTGAAGCAGCCGTCACGCTCACGTTTGCGGATCAGGGTGAAGTGCCAAAGCGCCTGCAAGGCTGCGGCTGCAATCCCCAACAGAAATAACCATGAAGACCATGACGGTGTCTGCGGCCACAAAGCCAGCAGCCAGATGCACAGAAAAGCCGCGTAGCAAAACATCACCGCTACGACGTCAAAACGCCCAAGCGTGATGGCCGATGTTTTCATGCCGATGCGAAGGTCGTCATCCCGGTCGACCATCGCGTATTCAGTGTCGTAGGCAATCACCCAGAACAGATTACCCAGCAACATCACCCAGGCTAGAGCCGGCACACGTGATTGGGCAGCGGCAAACGCCATCGGGATGCCAAAGCTGAAAGCCACGCCCAGCACCGCCTGCGGCATGGCTACAAAGCGTTTGGCAAACGGGTAAGCGAGCGTGATGGCCAGCGCAGCAAACGACCAGGCGATGGCAGTGCGGTTGGTGGTGAGCACCAGGCCAAAGGCCAGCAGCGCCAGCAGCGCGCCCAGCACCAGCGCCTCTTTAGCCGACACCTTGCCGCTGGTCACGGGCCGCCCGGCAGTGCGCTTGACGTGGCGGTCAAAGTCGCGGTCGGCCACATCATTGATGCAGCAGCCCGCGCTGCGCATTAAAAAAGTCCCCAGCGTGAACACCAGCACCATGTGCCAGCCCGGAAAACCATGCCACGCAACCCACAGCGCCGACAGCGTGGGCCACAGCAAAAGCAGCCAACCCGCAGGACGATCCCAGCGGATGAGCTGAAGGTAAAGGCTGAGTTTGTTTTTCAAACCGCTTTTAAACCGTTAAGACAACCGAGTGACACCCGGTAGCTCACAGGCATATATCGCGTTGCGCAGCGCTGCAATGGCTTCATAGCGCGTAAAACTGCGGCGCCAGGCCAGCACCACGCGGCGACTCGGTATGTGGCCTTCAAACGGCAGGTATTTGATGAAGGATGGCTGCTCGGCGGCGACCTTATTGACCTTATTGACTTTATTGACTTTATTCACTTTGGTTTTAGCGGTTTTCTTTTTCGCCGACTGCTCGATCAGCGCTTCTTTTGGCACGCCCAGCCGCGGCACCAGCGTGATGCCCATGCCGGCGGCCACCATATGTTTGATGGTCTCCAGCGACGAGCCCTGGAAGCTTTTGCTGATGCCATCTGCACGGCTGGAAAACCGCGCGAACTCGGGGCAAACTTCAAGCACATGGTCACGAAAGCAGTGGCCGTTGCCGAGCAGCAGCATGGTTTCTTTTTTCATCTCTTCGACGGTCACGCTGCTGCGCAGTGCCAGGGCATGACCACTGGGCACGGCGGCCATAAAGGGCTCGTCATACAACGGTGCAATCGCCAGGTTGGTGTCGTGGAAGGGCTCGGCCAAAATCGCACAGTCGATCTCGCCATTGCGCAGCTCTTCCAGCAGCTTGACGGTGAAGTTCTCTTGCAGCATCAGCGGCATTTGCGGGGTGCGAGCAATCACCTGGCGCACCAGGTCGGGCAGCAGGTACGGGCCTATGGTGTAGATCACACCCAGACGCAAAGCGCCTGCGAGCGGGTCTTTGCCGCGCTTGGCAATTTCACGGATGTTGTCGGCCTGCTCCAGCACGCTTTGTGCCTGACGGATGATTTCTTCACCCAAGGGCGTGACGGTGATTTCATGGGCGTTACGCTCGAACAGTTTGACCTGCAACTCTTCTTCAAGTTTCTTGATGGCCACGCTGAGGGTGGGTTGCGACACATGGCAGGCATCTGCGCCCTTGCCGAAGTGCTTTTCACGGGCGACAGCCACGATGTATTTGAGTTCGGTCAGCGTCATGGCTTGATTGTGACCCCTAGCCTTGCGGCCTCCAGCAGATCCCGCGTGCGCAAGGCTTCGCGGCGCGCAGCAGCGGCAAAATCGCCCCCGCTTGAAGCATACAAAATCGCCCGCGAAGAATTCACAACAATCGGTGCGCCAGGCCTCCAGCCGGCCTTGACCGCCGCTACCGCATCGCCGCCCTGCGCGCCGACACCTGGAATGAGCAAGGGCAACGTCGGTGCCAGCGCGCGCACACGCTCGATCTCGGTCGGGTAAGTCGCGCCCACGACCAACCCCAACTGGCCATTGAGATTCCACCGCCCCTGCGCCAGTTGCGCAATGTATTCATACAGCAGCGGCATGCCGTCAACCGATGCCAGGCGCTGGTTTTGCAGGTCGTCACCGCCGGGGTTGGATGTGCGGCAGAGCAGGAATGCGCCCTTGCCGTGGTACTTCAAATACGGGGCAACAGAATCAAAACCCATGAAGGGCGAGAGCGTGAGGGCATCCGCGCCATAGCGTTCAAACGCTTCGATGGCATATTGCTCAGAGGTAGCACCCATGTCGCCACGCTTGGCATCCAGAATGACAGGCACTTGCGGCGCAGTGCGTTTGATGTGCGCGATCAAACGCTCAAGCTGCTCTTCGGCGCGGTGCGCGGCGAAGTAGGCAATCTGCGGTTTGAAGGCCATCACCAGGTCGGCCGTTGCATCAACGATGGCGGCGCAAAAGTCGTAGATTTTGCTGGCATCGCCTTTGAATGTCGCAGGAAATTTGACCGGCTCAGGGTCAAGGCCAACGCACAGCATGGAATGGTTTTGCAGCCCGGCTGCGGCCAGCATGTCAATGAAGGTTGTGGCTGTCTTGGTCATGCCTTGATTGTAAGAACTACGAACCGCTGGCCAAGCCGATGGCTAAGCACAGGTCTTCCCAGGCTTTTGCCTTTTCGAGCGGATGACGCAGCAGACTCGCCGCGTCATGCGTGACGACGGCTTGTCGGCCGTGCAGCTCATGCACCCTGCCGCGCAGCTTGCCAAGGGGCTCGGTTGACTGCAACAGCGCCTGCGCTGCGAGCCGGCCCATGACCAGCACCACATCAGGCCGCACCGAGGCGAACAAGTCCGTCAGCGTGCGGACGAGATTGACGGATGCGCTTTCGCCTCCGGCCTGCCGAACCAGTGGTGCCAGCAGCGCTGCGCCGGCCTTGTGCAAACCCGCCGCACGCAGCATGTTGTCAAGCAGCCTGCCTGCGTCGCCGTCGAAAGGCTGGAACACGCCAGAGAGCAACGCCGCAGCGGGTGCCTCCAGCAACACCAGCCAGCGCGGGCCGCTGCCTGTGCTGGCATCTACTGCATCTGCCGCATCTGCCACATCTCCGTAGAGCGAAACTGCCTCGCCAACACGCCAGGCAGCCGCCGCGCCGTCTAGATTTTGTGATTCAGGCTGGGCAGCCCTTGCGGGTGCTGTTTTAGGTAAAGGGGCTGCCTCGCTGGCTACTGACGGGGCAGGCACGACAGGCAGGTCAGGTACAACAGACGACAGAGGCTGCCAGACCCGCACACCCATCTCGCGCAGCATGGCGCGGTGGCGTTTGTCCAGGTTCAAGCTCATGGGCACCTCTATAAATTCATTTTTCAGGCAAATTGCTGCGTTGCGCGGTGCTCACAGGGTTTTTGGGGTCAGAGTCCAAATTCATCGTGCCTCCGGCACGCCCTTCTGGGGCGGTGCAATGCACCGCAATGAAATTGGCGTCTGACCCCAATAACCCTCTTCCGGTTGCTCCGCTCCACGCGCCTTGCACTTTATCCTGAAAATCTGAATTTCTAGAAGTGCCCTCATGGGTAAATGACTCATAGTGCAAAGCTCATCACACGGGCATCTTCGCGCGTCGGCGGCTGGCCTGCTGCGTTGCCGCCTTCGGGGTAGTAGTTGCGGCGCAGGCCGACCTCACGAAAGCCGTAGTGTACGTAAATTGCTTTGGCTCTGGCGTTGCTCACCCGCACTTCCAGCCACAGCCACTGCGCCCCCTGGCCGCGTGCCCAGATGGCCAGTGCATCGAGCATCACACGCGCCCAGCTCTGCCGCTGATGCGGGGGCGCAACCGTGAGGTTGAGCAGATGGACTTCACCAACCCCCTTCATGGCGACAAAGTAGCCCAGCAGTTCTGCGACTTTTGCGCTGTTCGGCTCTAGCGAAGTACCGGCCAGCAACATTTGCGCCTCATAGCCCGACTTCAGCGAATCGGTGAAGTTGCCGATAGTCCACGGATGGGTATACGCGCTTTGCTCCACGCACACCACGCTGTCCAGCCAGGCGGGTGTCATGGCCTGGAACTGGGCTTCGAGTGCCCTCAGGGGCTGTACAGGTTTAAGAATGGCGTTCATGTGCTGTCTCACGATGCAGCGCGGACTGGGTTTTTTGCTCTTTAACGATGGCCCGCTCTTCGGTCGTCAGTGCTACTTTATCGCGAACATAAAGCGGCAGGGCCAAAGCCGCATCCACACAATGACCGCTAGCGGCCAGCGCGGGGGCCAGCCGCAGCAAGGCCGTTGCAGTCGGCAGGGCCTTTACGACATTCACGCCATTCACACCCTGTGGGAAGGTCGGCAGCCGGCCCTGATACACATCAAACACATTGCCAGCCAGCAGGCTATCGGCCGCCTCAGCAACAAGATGAGCGGCGAGGTTTTCAGGCCGGATCAGCTCGCACGCATCAACGGCGGTGCAGTGCTTGCCGACAAATTGAAAGCGCTGCACATACATTTCGTCCATCCGGGCATCGAGCAGCGCGGTGATGCGCAATGGCGCCCTATCAGTGGCTGCAAGCGCCTGCTGAAAGCGCGCTTCTTCAGCCACGGCCATCAGCGTGTCAATCGGCAGCACCTTGATGCTCACGCCTGCACCGGCTCCGTAAGCCAAGCCCTGCGCCACCGCACAGGCTGTGCGCAGGCCGGTAAACGAGCCGGGGCCACGGCCAAAGGCAATCGCATCAAGATCCGCCAGTAGCAAACCAGATTCAGCCAGCAACGCCAGAATCGCCGGGATCAAGGTGGTCGATGCCTTGGCACCGCCAGGCCCGGTGTGCTGCCACACACACGCGCCATCGGTCACGGCGATGGACATCACGTCGGTACTGGTATCAAAAGCCAGAAATTTCATTTTTCAGGTAAAAAAATAGCTGCAAGTCAATAAATACGCATGGGACCAGCTATTAAAAAAATAGCGAATCACACGCCAGACGGTAACTACTTAGGTCTTGCTGATTCGTAGGGTGGGCACTGCCCACGCTGGCTTCATGAATGCGGCCAAGTCGGGGATTACGTGGGCGGTGCCCACCCTACAGGGACCTGAGTAGTTACGCCAGACGTTTGAATGATTATCTCCGCCTGCGGCCATTTTCGAGTCTAGCCCCGATAATTGCCACATGATTCATGACTTGTTTGCCCTGCGAGCGCTGCGCCCCAAAGCCTCCCTGGTTCTTCTCGCCCTGAGTGTTTTATTCACCTTTGCAAGCAGCCCAAGCCAGGCCCAGAAATCGCCAGCACCGCGCCTGCCAGAGGCCATCGAAAAAGCGCTTACGCGTGCGCAGGTGCCGCGCGAGGCGGTATCGCTGCTGGTCATCGACAGCTCTGGCAAACAGCCACCGCGCCTGAGCTACCGTGCTGATGTGCCAATGAACCCGGCATCGGTGATGAAGCTGGTCACTACGTATTCGGCGCTCGACGCGCTGGGCCCGGACTTCATCTGGAAAACCAGAATCACGTTGGACGGCAACGTGATCGGCGGCTCGACCAACGTGCTGCTGAACGGCAATATGGTGGTGCAAGGCGGTGGCGATCCCAAGCTGGTGGTCGAGCGCCTGCAAGCCCTGTTGATGCAGGTGCAGGCCACTGGCGCGCGTGTCATTCACGGCGACATCGTGCTGGACCGCAGTGCCTTTGCGGTGCCCGCCACTGACCCCGGCGAGTTTGATGGCGAGCCGCTGCGGCCCTACAACGCGCGGCCTGATGCGCTCTTGATTAATTTCAAGTCGCTGGTGATGACCTTCACGCCTGACTTGCCCAGCAACCGCACGCTGGTGCGCTTTGAACCACCGCTGGCCGGTGTGCAGGTGGCCGAGAGCGTAGCGTTGGTACGTGTTGCCCGTTGCGGCGACTGGCGCAGCGAGCTGCGCGCCAGCGTGGACAACCCCAACAAAATAGATTTTATGGGCAGCTATTCATCGGCCTGCGGCGTGAAGGTTTGGCCCAGCGCCTATGCCGACCCGGCCAGCTTTGCCGCGCGTGCGGTGGAGGGCTCATGGCGCTTGCTGGGCGGGCTGTTGACTGGTGTGGTGCGCGATGCAAGCAGCCAGGAGCTGGCCATGCTGCGCCAAAACCGCGCCACTGGAACGCTGTCGGGCGCAAAGGCCGCCGCGCAGTTTGAAGGCCAGTCGCTGCCGCTACTCGACGTGGTGCGTGATGTGAACAAATATTCAAACAACGTCATGGCCCAGCATCTTTTTCTGACGCTGGGGCTGCATTCCAACCTGGGCCAGGTCAAAAGCGGAACGCTGGAGTCAAGCCGGGCGGCACTGGCCAACTGGTGGCTTAAAAACCTGCCCGGCAGTGCAGCGCCCCTGATGGACAACGGCTCCGGCCTGAGCCGCAATGAACGCATCGCAGCCAGCAGTCTGTCAGCCCTGTTGACGCACGCGGCCAAAAGCCCGCGCCCCAACGATCTGGCTGATTCGCTGCCCGTTGCTGGAGTCGATGCCACCATGCGCGAACGCGCCAAAGGCGTGGCGGGCCAGGCCTTTGTCAAAACCGGCGCGCTGCGCGACGTGGTGGCGATTGCTGGCTACGCCAACGGCCAGAGCGGCGCACGTTACATCGTGGTCGGCCTCATCAACCACCCGAATGCGCTAGCCGCGCGTGGCGCACTCGATGCACTGCTGGACTGGACTGTAAAGGAAGGCAAGCGCTGATGCTGAACCCGTTCTGGACCGACGTTGTCGGCTCGCTCGCCGCCTGCCTGACCACGGTGAGCTTTTTGCCGCAGGCCTGGCACAGCTTCAGGACGCGCGATGTCAGCGGTGTGTCGCTCGGCATGTACAGCCTGTTCACGGCGGGTGTGGCGCTGTGGCTGGCTTACGGGCTGCTGCTGCGCGCCTGGCCCATCGTGGTGGCCAACGTGATCACACTGGCTTTGGCGCTGGCCATTTTGTTCATGAAGCTCATGTACGGTCGGGAGTTATTGGGGTCAGAGCCCAAATTCGCCGAGCCTACGGCTCGCCCGGAGGGCGCGGTGCGGTGCACCGCAGCGAAATTGGTGTCTGACCCCAATAACTCCGGGAAAACTGATACAAAACACTGAAGATTTGGTTCTGTCGCTACAAGGGACTTCCCACTTTGTCAAGAATCGGCCAACACAAATCCAGCCGAGGTGACATCGCGAAGCGATTAACCTCGGAATTTCTTCTCTGTTTTTATCCTACAGCAATTTTGATATCACCAACTTCGTATTCAGGGTCGTTGCAATTGGGCAGTGCAAGGCTTGCGGACAGCAAAGCTACAAACGGTCATATTTCGCTGCAATTGTTTGCAGCAGACCCTGATAAAGCTTCCTCTGTAGTGTCCTGATAGCTTCAGGGGTGGTTAGCAACACGGCAATTCCCTTTCCTTCCACTCGTTGGTTGCGTGAACAAAGCAGGGTTCCTTCCCTCGACCGGGGTTATGTTGTCCCTCGGTCTCAAACGGTACTGCGAGCGGTCAGGTCTTGTGCTTCAACATAAGCATGTCAAAAATTCGGCACGACTCATCCTTTACGCATTGATTCTCAGGTCGTCTGCCTTTGGGTAGTGGCCAGTCCCCAAGCGCTCAAACCACTGGGCGCAACGCCTCATCCAACACCTCAACCCAATGCCGCACCGGAGTGGCCGTGCCGCTTTGCAAATGCGTGATGCAGCCGATGTTGGCTGAGGCGATGGTGTCGGGGCTCAATTCGCTCAAATTTTTCAGCTTGCGGTCGCGCAGCTGGTAAGCAATGTCGGGGTTGAGGACTGAGTAGGTACCGGCTGAACCGCAGCACAGGTGCGCTTCGCAGTTGGCCGCCTTGATGTCAAAGCCGAGCGCGCCCAGGTGCTGCTCAACACCTCCGCGCAGTTGCTGGCCGTGTTGCAGGGTGCAGGGCGGGTGAAAAGCGATGCTGCCGGCCTTGCTAGATACTTTTCCACGCAAGACCTCCACCAGATCTGGCAGCAGCTCGCTCAGGTCGCGCGTCAAGGCACTGATGCGCGCCGCCTTGACGGCATAAACCGGGTCGTCTTTTAATAGGTAGCCGTACTCTTTTACAGTCACGCCGCAGCCCGATGCGTTCATCACAATCGCCTCAACACCACTGTCGCCTTCTGAATCAACATACGGCCACCAGGCATCAATGTTGCGCCGCATCTCAAGCTTGCCGCCGTCCTGGTCGTTGAGGTGAAACTTCACCGCGCCGCAGCAGCCCGCTTTAGCGGCGGTGATGACTTCAACACCGGCGGCATCCAGCACGCGCATGCTGGCGTTGTTGATGTTGGGCATCATGACGGGTTGCACGCAGCCTTCCAACAGCAGCATTTTTCGGGCGTGCGTGGCTGTGGGCCGTGTACCCGCATTTTGGCGGGCAGGCACTTTCGCCTTGAGTGACTTGGGCAGCAGGCCGCGCACGGCCTGGCCCGCTTTCATGGCGGGCGCAAACAGGGGTGATGGCAGGCCTTCTTTCAAAACCCAGCGCAATGCCTTTTCAGCGCTAGGCCGCTCAACGTGTTCATCCACCAGCTTGCGGCCAATGTCGATGAGGTGGCCAAACTGCACGCCGCTGGGGCAGGTGGTCTCGCAGTTGCGGCAGGTCAGGCAGCGGTCCAGGTGCAGTTGCGTTTTGCGCGTCGGCGCCTGGCCTTCAAGCACCTGCTTGATCAGGTAGATGCGGCCACGCGGGCCATCGAGTTCGTCGCCGAGCAACTGGTAGGTTGGGCAGGTGGCGTTGCAAAAACCGCAATGCGTGCACTTGCTAATAATCGCTTCGGCCTGTTGACCGTCGGCTGTGTTTTTGAATTCGGGGGAGAGCTTGGTTTGCATATTGCGGACAGCTAGGGTACTTCTAGAAATCAGAATACATCCGCTGCGGGTTGAAGATGCCCGCCGGGTCAAATTCGCGTTTCAGTTCCCGATGAATCCGGTCTAGGGGCGGTTTTAAAACATCAAATACGGCTGTTACGCCCTTTTTACAGGAGTTACCAGCTATGAAAAGCGTAGCGTGTCCACCGGCACTTTGGGCTGCCTCACGCAGTTGCTGCGCTTGCGCTGCGTCGGCGCGCACCCAGCGCAGGCCGCCGTGCCATTCGATCAAGGGCGAGCCGAAAGCGCTCATTGCAGGTATCGCAGGCATGGCTGGCGTGGTCTGCGGCACCGACAAGCGCCACAGGTCTTGTGCGTCGCTGCGTTCTTTAAACCAGGGCAGTTGCTGGTCACGGCAAGCCTGCCAGTCTGCCGCTACTTCGGCGTTGTCCTGGCGCTGCCCACCCAGGGTTTTGCAGGCGGCATCCACCGCCGCACGCGCGCCACGCAGCCGCAGGTAGAGCGTGCCAACACCATTGCCCCCCTTGTCATCCACCCAGCAGCTTGCGTTGAGCGGCAGGCTCTGGCCACCCCAGGCATTGAGCCAGCTCAGGGCCTGTGTCTGAGTGCATTCAAACTGCAAAGTTGCCTCAAGCGGGGGAATAGGCAGCACCTTCAAGCTCACCTCGGTGATTAAACCCAGCGTGCCCATAGCACCCACCATGAGCCTGGAAACATCGTAGCCCGCGACATTTTTTATGACCTGACCGCCAAAAGTAAGATGCTCACCCCGGCCATTGATGAGCTTGAGCCCCAGCACGTAGTCGCGCACCGCGCCCACGCTGGCGCGCGCAGGGCCGCTCAGACCGCTGGCAACCATGCCGCCTACGGTGCTGCTGCCGGGGCTGCCAAAGTGCGGCGGCTCAAACGGCAGGCACTGGCCCTGGGTCGCCAGCAAGGCCTCCAGTTCGGCCAGCGGTGTGCCTGCAAGCGCTGTCACCACCAGCTCGCTGGGCTCGTAACTGACCACACCAGAGAGCGCTGTGGTGTCGAGAATCTCGCCGTGAAGAGCCTGCGCGTAAAAGTCCTTGCTGCCGCCACCGCGAATTCTCAGGGGCGCGCCTGTAGCCGCAGCCGCACGTATGCGCGCTATCATCACAGTGAGTACATTCAGGGAATCAGGGGCATTAATATCTGAAGACATGCCCAAGATAGTACGTCGCCCAGTCGAGGGTTACATTGATTTTTTTGAACGCTGTCTGTGCGGTTTTTTGCAAGCCGCCCGCCTAGTGCAGTATTGCACTAACCCATGAAAAAGTTGACCGGAAGCCCCGGCACATCGACCTGCATTGAAAACACACAGCCCGACTCCGGGTAGCGCTGCAGCTCTGCCGCCGGGCGCTTCTGACGCGCTGTCGTGAGATAGAGGGTTTGCAGATCGGCCCCGCCAAAGCAGGGCATCGTGGGGCACTGGACGGGTACGGGAATGTCCTGCAGCACCTCGCCGCTTGGGCCCAGCTTGAGCACCCGCGCGCCCTCGTACATGGCGACGTAATAGTTGCCCTGCACATCGACCGCAGCGCCATCGGGCCTGCCGACGTAGCCGTCATAGCCAGAAAGGCCGGATTGCCAGCCGTCCGGCTTGGGTGGCCACTGTTTGAATATGCGTTCGCGGCTCATCTGATTGCTGCGGCTGTCCCAGTCCCAGGCGCGGATGATGTGGCCGGGCGTGTCGGCCCAATAAAGGGTTGAGGCATCGGGTGACCAGGCCAGGCCGTTGGCAGTCATGGCGTTGCCTGCCTTAACGGCTAGCTTAGCTTCAAGCTCAGGCGCTAAGCCTTGCGGGCCAGCGGTGCGAGCATCGAGGCAGAAAAGCTGGGCCAGATTGGCATCGCGCGGCTCATACAGGCTACCCACCCAAAAGCGGCCGCAAGGGTCGGCCTTGCCGTCATTGAAGCGCGTGGTTGCGGGGTCGTGAACGGCAGCCGCCAGAAGTTGCAAATCACCGCCCCAGTCCTTGGCGCGATAGACACCGTCCCGCAAAGCGATGACTAAACCACCCGAGGTGGCAGGTGCAATGCAGCCCGGCTCGGAAGGCATGGCCCAGCTTTCTACGCTGCCCATGAACACGTTGAGGCGATGTATCTGTTGGCCTATGCCGTCGACCCAGTAAAGCATCTGCTCGTCGGGATGCCAGAAAGGCGACTCGCCGAGTTCATTGGGTTGGGATGTGACGGTTTGCCAGCTCATGCTTGCCTTGATGGAGTTTGTTAAGGGCACTTATATAAATTCATTTTTCAGGCAAATTGCTGCGTTGGGAGGAGGATGGCGCTGCGGCTCAGCCGTTCAGAATGGCGCGGTGAATTTCGTTCAGCGGCACGATTTTTTTGGCAGCCCCGAGCTTGATGGCTTCCTTGGGCATGCCGAACACCACGCACGAAGCTTCATCCTGTGCCACCGTATTGGCGCCAGCGTCGAGCATTTCCTTCAGGCCACGCGCGCCGTCGTCGCCCATGCCGGTCATGATGATGCCGGTGGCATTTTTCCCGGCGAACTTGGCCACCGAGCGAAACAGCACATCTGCCGAGGGGCGGTGCCGGTTGACCAGCGGGCCATCGACCACATCGACGTGATAGTAGGCGCCGCTGCGCTTGAGCAGCATGTGCTTGCCGCCGGGGGCAATGAGGGCCAGGCCGGGAATGACACGGTCATTGTTTTTCGCTTCCCGCACCTCGATCTGGCACAGGCCATTGAGCCGTTCGGCAAATGAGGCGGTGAATTTTTCCGGCATGTGCTGCACGATGACGATGCCCGGGCAGACCCGGGGCAGTGCAGTCAATATGGCTTCCAGCGCCTGGGTGCCGCCGGTGGAGGTACCGATGGCGACAATGCGCTCGGTAGTTTGCGCCATGGCGTGGCTGCTGCCTGCGGGTAGTATCGCGTCGGCACTGAGCTTGGCAGGTACGGGGTTATTGGTGTCTGACCCCAATAACCCCAGACGGCCGACATTGGCCTGGGCGGCCGCCCTGACCGCCTGCACCAGTTGGTCAGACGATTCCTGTAGAAAGCTTTTCAACCCGATCTTGGGTTTTGTGATGATTTCGACCGCCCCGGCGGCCAGCGCCTGCATGCTGGTCGCTGCCCCCTTTTCCGTCAGCGTGGAGCAGATCACCACCGGGGTGGGATGCTCGGCCATGATTTGTCTGAGGAAGGTGATGCCGTCCATGCGCGGCATCTCCACGTCCAGCACAATCACGTCGGGCCATGCGTGCTTGAGTTTTTCCATGGCAAAAATAGGGTCGGAGGCGACACCGATCACCTCAATGTCCGGCTCGTCGTCCAGGATCGCCTGCAATACCTGGCGCACCACGGCCGAATCGTCCACCAGCAAGACCTTTATTTTTTTCATGACTGCTCCTTTTATTGCGCTGTGTTTGACACAGGGGTATGCCTCACCCAGGCATGGCCGCTCCAGATATCGAAAAGGACTTGGCGGTGACCGTCACCCCCCAAATTCTCGGCATCAACCTTGAAGCCATGCTTTTCGATGAGCGAGTAGGCAATGGCCCTATTTTTGTCCGGCACATTGGGGCCGAACTTGTGCGCTCCTTTGTTTCTCACGCCTGAAAACATATTGCCCGCCCCGAACAGTTTGACACGGTATTGGGCAGGGTGTGTCTTGGCCGCGCGGATTTCCTGCAGGAACATTTGTAGGGCTTCATCAGCATAGCGGCCATCGAGCGAGTCTGCCGCCGCACCGGCCCGGGATGGCAGCATGTAGTGACACATGCCGCCTATCAGTCGTGTAGGGTGCCACATCGTGATAGCGACGCATGAGCCGAGAATGGTACGGATGCGCGTGTCCACATCGCCGAAGTAGAAGTCACCCGGCTGCAGAAATATCTCGATGACATGGGCCGGCTTGTTCATGGCTTGCGGTAGGTGGATGGCGTGATCAGCGTCAGAGCGTCCGTGATTCCGTTGAGGCTTTCCGAATGACCCACGAAGAAATAACCACCCGGCCTGAGCAAGGGCAGCATGCGCGCGACCACCTGGCGCTTGGTGTCCATATCGAAATAAATCATGACGTTGCGCAGAAAAATCACGTCGAACTCGCCAATCTTGGGAAAGGCATTGTTCAGGTTGATCTGCATGAACTGCACCCGGTCGCGCAGCTTGCGCTCGATCAGGAAGCTGCCTTCTTGGGAGCCGGCGCCCTTGAGGCAGTGCTTGGAGAGTTGCTGCTTAGCAATGTGGCTGGCCCGCTCCATGGGGTAGTGGCCGTGGCGGGCTTTTCCCAGCACGCGGCTGCTGATGTCGGAGGCCACGATTTCCCATGGCGTGCTCGCCAGCCCGTCGGCCAGCGTCATGGCCAAGCTGTAGGGCTCCTCGCCGCTTGAACTGGCCGCACTCCACAGGCGAAACGTCCGCCCCGGCTGCACATTCGGCAAGACCTGCGTGCGCAGAAAGTCGAAATGCTTGGGTTCACGAAAAAAAGAGGTTTCGTTGGTGGTGAGCAGGTCGAGCGCGGTTTGCAACTCGAGCGTCTCCGTGGCCTGCATGATCAGTCGGAAATAATCGCCAAAGCTGTTGAGTTCGCGCTGGCGCAGTCTTTTGGACAGGCGACTGAAGACCAGTGCCTGTTTGCTGGGGGCCAGGCTGATGCCGGAACTTCGATGCAGCCAGGTCCGAAATTGTTCAAACTCGACGTTTTTTAGTTGGTGGTTTTGCATAGCGTGTTGCGGGCGCGGCTACTCAGTCGGCCGTCTGCACCAGCATGGCCATCTCATCGACCGAGAGCACGCGGTCGGCATTCAGGATGATGACGAACTTGCCGTTAACCTTGCCCATGCCGCTGATGAAATCGGCGCGAATCTTGGTGCCAAAGGAAGGGGGCGGTTCGATCTGGCTGGCGGCAATGGCCAGCACTTCGGAGACCGAGTCCACCACCACGCCGACGTCCTGCACCTCCCCGTCGGACTCGACCTCCAGGATCACGATGCAACTGCGCCGCGTAATCTCGGACGATTTGCGACCAAAGCGGGCCGACAAATCCACCACCGGCATCACCACACCGCGCAGATTAATCACCCCGCGGATGAACCTCGGCATCATCGGCACGGCTGTCAGGCTGGCGTATTCGATGATCTCCTTGATACCTAAAATGCCGATGGCAAGCATCTCGCCGCCGAGCAGAAAGGTCAGGTACTGCGCATCTTCCTGATGTTGCACGGCCGCCGCCGTGCCGCCTGTCTTGACTAGCGCACCCTTGATGGTCTCTTTGCGCAGCCAATCGACAAAATCCAGTGCGCGAGAAGCGAAGGATGCACCAAAATCCTTTTCCGAAGCGGCCTCGGTCAAAAGATTTTCAAACTGATGACAGATGGTAGTGATGATACTTAAGTCATGGGTACCGCCAGATCCTTTCAAACTATGCACACCGCGATACAACGCATCAAAAGCATCACTGTCTTGCGGAAATTTTTCCAGCGTCAAAATCAAGTCATCAAGGTTATTGCATCGCTCAGGCAACTCGCCAATAAATTCAGCGCGCATTTTTGCCAACAAGGCCTGGAAGAATTCCATATTTGCGGCCATTTATTTTTCCTTCAGCAGTTCAACAGATCCAGACTTGATCTGCTTACTTCCAGCAAATTTGACGCTATAGAAGAGCCTTTCATCTCCGGTGATGAGAACGGCATCCATAGACAGGCTGCTAGGGTCCCTAGCCATTTTGTGCATCCCAAATTGCACGCATCTGATTGGCCAGATTCATCGGATCAAAAGGCTTGGGAATGACATCGAGTGCGCCCAGAGACTTGTAATAAGCCACTTCCTGCGGTTGTACCTTGGCGGTCATGAACACAACCGGCACGGCCGCCAAAGGTGCCAACTCACGCAGCGCCTTGAGCGTGGAGGGACCATCCATGCCCGGCATCATCACATCCAGCAGAATCATATCTGGCGCAAACGCAACCATTTCTTTAAGTGCCGCCTCCCCTGATGAGAATGTCTGCACGGTGAAGCCGCCCATCATTTCCAGCGCCATCTTGGCGACGGCCAGAATGTCGGGTTCGTCATCAACGTGCATGATGCGTTGCAATGTGCTCATATAAAACTCTTTTGATGATTACTACAAAAAAACATGTCGGATTAAATACTGCCTTACTTTAGGACCCTCTGCATAACTCCCTGCGGTCTGTGATCGCGCGGGCTCGCCAGAGTGATGCAGAGGGTCCTTAGTTCTGTGTTGGTTATATGCTGCTCTATGTATCCGTAGTGATCGCATCCAAATAACCCTGAATTTCCGCCATGCGATTGATGCCAAGCAGCGTTAAAGCAATCATCAACAGTACCTCAGCCGGCCAAGGCATAGTGTGGGGGATGGCCAATTTGGATCATGCCGCAACGCTCTCTGCGCCGCCGGCATCGACCTTGAAGAACTCCATGGCCTGTTGCAACTGCATGGCCTGGCTACTCATCTCTTCCGACGTGGCGGCCAGTTCCTCGGCGGCTGAGGCATTTTGCTGGGTGATCTGGCTCAACTGGCTCATGCCAGTGTTGATCTGGCCGACACCGGCAGACTGTTCCTGCGAGGCCGCGCTGATCTCTTGTACCAGGTCCGAGGTATTGTTGGTCGAATGTACTATCTCGCCCAGCAGCTTGCCCGCGCGCTCGGCCATTTCCACACTGCTGGAGGCCAGCTCACCGATCTCTTGCGCGGCCACCTGGCTGCGCTCGGCCAGCTTGCGCACCTCGGCGGCCACCACGGCAAAGCCCTTGCCATGCTCGCCGGCGCGCGCCGCTTCAATCGCCGCATTGAGTGCCAGCAGGTTGGTCTGGTAGGCGATGTCGTCGATGATGCCGATGCGCTTGGCAATCTGCTTCATGGCGGCCACCGTCTGCTTGACCGCTTCGCCGCCTTCGGTGGCTTCCTTGGAGGCTTTAGAGGCTATGCCATCGGTGAATTTGGCGTTCTCGGTGTTCTGGTTGATGGAAGCGCTCATCTGCTCAATCGAGGCGCTGGTCTCTTCCACGCTGGCAGCCTGCTCGCTGGTGGACTGGCTGATGGACTGGGCCGTGGCACTGATTTCTTCGGAGGCGCTGGCCAGATTGTCGGCGGTGCCACGTACTTCGGAGATAATCTGCGACAGCTTCTCCGCCATGGTTTTGATGTTAAACAACAGGCTGTTGCTGTCTCCCTCTTTTATAACAACCTGTACGGTCAGATCCCCGTTAGCAATTTTTCCGACTACGCTTGCTGCATATTCCGGCTCACCACCCAGCTGTTTCAACAGATTGCTGCTGACCTTGATGGCGAAAACCAGCAGGACAGCCATGCCAACAAGCATGACAATCAGGGAAAGGAAAGTCAGTTTCCCCCCGAGTGCGCTGCTTTTTTCATAAGTCAGCTTGACTGCGGCTTCCTGCGTGGGTATTAACTGCGCGAGGGGTTTAAGCAGATTGCGAGTGATCAGCGGCCAGTCTTCCTGCAGCGGAACGAGCAGGGCATCCTTGTTACCCGTCGCATAAATTTCCTCCAGCTTTGCAAAAAAAACATCCACCGATTTCATCTGGGTGTCTATTTTCTCAATCGCCTCCCGGCTGTCTTTATCCAATTGCACATCTACCAGCATGCCCTTGAATTCGGCCCATAGCTGAGGAATCCTGATTCTTGTTTCCTTCAGATTATCGCTCGATCCCTTCATCGACATCTGCTCAAGTGGCACGGCCACCAGCCTGAAGCGGACTTCCTTGAGCACACTATCCATTTTCTGCAGCAGCACCAGCGGCTGAACGTTATTTTCGTAAACATCCGCCAGCGCAGATGAACCCTGGCGGATGGAATAAACATTCATTCCGGCTAGAACAAGAATAACAATCACAGCCAATAGCGTGCTGCTGAATAATTTAACTTTTATGCTCAAATTGTTTAGCATGATATTTCTCTTCTATTTCACAAGTGGATGAGCGTTAGTAATTCTGATAAATTTTTATAGTCTGGGGGATGGCCAATTTGGATCATGCCGCAACGCTCTCTGCGCTGCCGGCCGCCTGCGTCAGCATGGCCATCTCATCGACCGAGAGCACGCGGTTGGCATTCAGGATGATGACGAACTTGCCGCCCACCTTGCCCATGCCGCTGATGAAGTCGATGCGGATCTTTGCGCCAAAAAAGGGGGGCGGTTCGATCTCGCTGGCGGCAATGGCCAAGACTTCGGAGACCGAGTCCACCACCACGCCCACGTCCTGCCTCTCTCCGTCCGCTGCCACTTCCAGGATCACGATGCAGCTGCGCCGCGTGATTTCGGAGGATTTTCGGCCAAAGCGGGCCGACAAATCCACCACCGGCACCACCGCGCCGCGCAGATTAATCACCCCACGGATGAACCCCGGCATCATCGGCACGGCCGTCAGGCTGGCGTATTCGATGATCTCATTGATGCCCAAAATGTCGATGGCAAACATCTCGCCGCCGAGCAGAAAGGTCAGGTACTGCGCATCTTCCTGATGTTTGACGGCCGCTACCGCGCCGCCTGTTTTGACTAGTGCACCCATGATGGCCTCCCCTTAAAACCGGGTGAACTCGGCTTCATTGGGAGCGCCGCCGGCAGCTGGCTTGGCCTGGCGGGCCATCTTGGTCGCACTGGCTGCCGCTTTCGGTGCCGCCGCTTTGGCGTAGCTGGCGTCGCCGCTGGCATTGACCTTGAAGAACCCCATGATCTGCTGCAACTGCATGGCCTGGCCACTCATCACTTCCGACGTGGCGGCCAGTTCCTCGGAGGCTGAGGCATTTTGCTGGGTGATCTGGCTCAACTGGCTCATGGCCGTGTCGATCTGGCCGACACCGGCAGACTGCTCCTGCGAGGCCGCGCTGATCTCTTGCACTAAATCCGAAGTCTTGTTGATGGACGGCACCATCGCTTCAAGCAGCTTGCCGGCGCGCTCGGCCATCTCCACACTGCTGGAGGCCAGCTCACCAATTTCCTGCGCCGCCACCTGGCTGCGCTCGGCCAGCTTGCGCACCTCGGCGGCCACTACGGCAAAGCCCTTGCCGTGCTCGCCAGCGCGGGCCGCTTCAATCGCCGCATTGAGCGCCAGCAGGTTGGTCTGGTAGGCGATGTCGTCGATGATGCTGATCTTCTTGGCAATCTGCTTCATGGCGGCGACCGTCTGCTTGACCGCTGCGCCGCCTTCGGTGGCTTCCTTGGAGGCTTTAGAGGCCATGCCATCGGTAATTTTGGCGTTCTCGGTGTTCTGGTTGATGGAAGCGCTCATCTGCTCGATGGAAGCGCTGGTCTCTTCCACGCTGGCCGCCTGCTCGCTGGTAGCCTGGCTGATGGACTGGGCCGTGGCACTGACTTCCTCGGAAGCACTGGAGAGGTTGTCCGCAGCACCCCGTACTTCGGTGATGATCTGCGACAGACTTTGTACCATAGTCGTAATGTTGTACAGCAGGCTGCTGTCGTCCCCCTTGCGGGTGACAATATTAGAGGCAAGGTCACCACCTGCCACTTTTTTCACCACTTCTGCGGCATAAGCGGGGTCGCCGCCAATCTGGCGCATGATGATCCGGGTTATGAACCAGCCCAACAGTGCGCCCAAGACAATAGCCGCACCGGTCAAGGTCAGAATAGTGGCGAGGGCTGTGTCGTATTCATTTTGTGCTTTCTCGTGGTAGTCCTTGGTGTTTGCTGCCTGCAAGGCGATATATTCGTCGATCGCATCCTGCCACTTCTGGGACGCTGGGGACGCTGAGCCCAGCAGTAATTTCACAGCTTCATCGTCCTTGTTGAGCATGGCGAGTTCTAACACTTGGTTAGTGAAGCCCCGTGCTTCAGCACTCGATGATGTCACCTTGACGCGTAGGGCCATACCTTTTTCAGATGCGGATGTCTTCTCTAGAGCGGTCCATGCCTCGTTGTACTTCTGGCGAAAGCTGTGGAGCTTTGTGACTTCAATATCCTTAAGCGCCTTGTCGTCCAGCAGCACAATGGTCCGGGTGATGCGGGTCACAATGTGGACGGCTTCAGACATATCGCCGAGAAGCTTCGATTTGTAGACGTTGTCGTTGACGATTTCGTCCAGACGGCCTTCTATACTAGACATAGCGTTGATGCCTACCCCAGCCACAGCGGCCAATAGCAACAAAACTGTTGCGAATCCCGTTGCGAGACGGGTGCCTATTGTCATATTCTTGAACATAATCTACCCCCTAGAAAAAAGAAACAATTGAGACCAAAAATTCAGCGAATAAAGGCTGGATTAACTGTTGCTCGTGACGAAACCTGCTGCATTTCCCGCTGAACAGCTTGCTGCACCAGCGATGGCACATCCAGAATCAGTGCCACCTCGCCGCTGCCCAGAATGGTCGAGCCGCTGATGCCGCGCAGCGTGCTGAACAGCTTGCCCAGCGGCTTGATGACAGTCTGGAATTCACCCAGCAGCTCATCGACCACCAGCCCGGCTTTGCGTCCGGCGTAGTGCACCACGACAACGTTTTCGCGCCGCCCCGCCGACCCCTCGACTTCAAAATGTTGGCGCAACTGCACAAATGGCAATACCTCGCCGCGCAGGTTGAGGTAGCTGCGCTCATGCAGGGCCTGGCGGTCGGTGGCGCTGAGTTCGACACATTCGATCACCATGTCCAGCGGCACCACGAAACTGGCTTTGCTCACCCCCACCAGAAAGCCGTCGATGATGGCCAGTGTGAGTGGCAGCCGGATGCGCACCGTGGTGCCCTGGCCCGGCTCGAAGCCCAAGTCCACGGTGCCGCGCAGGGCGGTGATGTTGCGCTTGACCACGTCCATGCCGACACCGCGCCCGGAGATGTTGGTGACGGCATCGGCGGTGGAGAAACCGGCCTCGAAGATCAGCTTGTAGATGTCGTGGTCGGAGGGCGTGGCGTCGGCGGCCACCAGCCCTCGGTCGCGGGCTTTTTGCAGGATGCGCTCACGATTGAGGCCGCCGCCGTCGTCGGCAATCTCGATCACGATGCTGCCCGAGTCGTGGTAGGCATTCAGGCGCAGCGTGCCTTTGGCCGGTTTGCCGGCCGCTTGCCGCGCTGCGGCTGATTCGATGCCATGGTCCAGCGCGTTGCGCACCAGGTGCATGAGCGGGTCGCCGATTTTTTCCACCACGGTTTTGTCCAGCTCGGTATCAGCACCGGTGATGACCAGTTCGATGTCCTTGCCGAGCTCGCGGCCCACGTCGCGCACCACGCGCTGGAAGCGGTTGAAGGTCTCGCCGATCGGCACCATGCGCAGGCGCAGCGCGCCGTCACGGATTTCCTCCACCAGGTGCGACATCACCGAGGTGGCCTCCTGCAGGGCGCTGTCTTTGGCGCGCAGGGCGAGCAGATGGGCGCCGGCCCCGGCGATGACCAGCTCGCCCACCAGATTGATCAGTTCGTCGAGCTTGTCGGCGTGCACGCGCACGTAGCGGTTTTCCTTGGTTTTACTGTCCCGGGTCTGGGCTTGCTTTTCCAGGGCGGCTTGCACGATGACGGGTTCCACCGAATTTTGCCGCACCAGGATTTCGCCCAGCGGCGTTGCGGAGCCGTCGGGCTGGACACTACCTTTCTGGACGGCCAGACCATTGGCAAGTTCCTGCTGGGTCAGCGCCCCGGTGGCCACCAGGATCTCGCCCAGGCGGTTTTCCTTCTCGGACAGGCTGCGGATCAGTGCTATGTATTCAGAGCTCTTGCTGAAAGGCGGCAGGATGTGGATCGAACTGCTTTCACGCACGAATTCGAACACACCGGCGATGGTCTCCTTGTCGGCCTCTGACTTGAAGTCGATCTCGAAACCCAGGTAGCAAGTCTGGGCGTTCATCTTTTGGGCCGCTGGCATGGCATCGGCCAGAGTGGTGATGGAGACGATCTCGCCCAGGGTAGAGAGGTAGCGCAGGAAGGAAAGCGGGTCCATGCCGTCGCGCAGCACATCGGCGCCAAAGCGCAGCGAGATGTGCCAGTTGTCAGCCCCCACTTGTCCGCCAGCGCTGGCGCGCAGCGGGGCATTGGGTGACAGGGCCACGCGGCTGGTCTCTGCGCTGGCCCCGGCGGCTCGGGCCTGGTAGGCCTGCAGGCGTTTGCGCAAGTCGGCCTCCCGCGCCCGAGCGGAGGCATCGAGCTGCCCGCCCTGGTCGGCCACCACATTGATCAGCTCCAGCATGTGGTCGCCGCTTTCGAGCAGCACGGCCACCAGGTCGCCTTCGACGTTGATCTCGGCGTTGCGCAAACGGTCCAGCACGTCTTCGACGATATGCGTGAAGCTGATGATCGGGTCGAGCCCGAACAAACCGGCCGAGCCCTTGATGGTGTGGGCGGCACGGAAGATGGCGCCCAGCGTGTCGGCGTCGCGCGGATCGGCTTCGAGCCGCAGCAGGCAATCTTCCATCTCCTGCATCAGCAGCTTAGCTTCGGCAATAAAGGTTTGCAGGGCCTGGTCGAGGTTGAGACTCATTTTTAGCGACTCTTTGTTCTTGCAGGCGATCAGCGCTTGGCGTCGCGAAAGACCAGCACCGGGTCACCAAAGTAGCTCACCAGATTGCACAGGTCCAGCACTTCCAGCACCGCGCGGCTGTGTCCCGTCAGGCGCAGGGGGCAGGCGTGCCGCCCGGCTTCGCGCTTGGCCAGCATTAGGAGCTGCAGGCCGGCGCTGTCGATCTCGCTGACGCCGGAGAGGTCGATTTCCCTCTCGCCCGGCTGGCTGATGTAGGGCATGAGTTCGGCCTTGAGCTCGGCAGCGGTGTAGATGGTCATGTCGCCCTCGATATGCAGTAGCGGCAGGCCGTTGTGGGTTTCAGCACTAATGGGCATGGTGTCTCCTGGGGTCGTTCTTTTTTATAGGCCGGGTGTCATGGCAGGATCAGCTTGGAGACGGCATTGAGCATTTGCGGCGGACTGAACGGTTTGACCACCCATGCCTTCGCGCCCGCCGCCCGTCCGCGCTCTTTCATCGCTTCATTGCGATCGGTGGTGAGCATGATCACTGGGACGAATTTGTGCGCCGGGTTTTTCTTGATTTCTGTGACGAACTCGATGCCGCCCATAATGGGCATGTTGACATCGCAGACGATGAGGTGGATTTTTTGCCCACCCAGTTTTCCGAGTTTGTCCAGTGCATCCCGTCCGTCAGACGCTTGCAGCACTTCGTAGCCGGCGCCGGTCAAAGCAATGGTCACAACCTGCCGCAGGCTGGCAGAATCGTCAACGATCAGTATGGTTTTGGCCATGATTAATGTCCTTGGAACGGTTTAAAAAAAGGTGACTTCTTCGACGGACTGCACGCTGCTCGCAGCACCTTGACGTGTTGCGCCCCCCTTGCCTTTGGCGCGCTCATCTTCCATGGTGTATGTGCCATCGAGATCGTGCAGCCACTGGGCCGGCGTAGGAACGTCACCGTCATCGATCTCGACGCTCTGGTGCAGAGCGGCAGATGCGTCTGCCTGGGGGAATGCTGTGCTCATTTGCATGTAATCAACCTAGAAAAGTCGCTATCGGTAAAGAGAAATTAGGAGCTGATGGCCAGAGTCGATGAAAGGCTTTCAATGTACACAGCAAGCGTCCTTCCCTATGTCCCGATCAACGGGACAAAAGCCCTGCATCTTAGGCAATAGGCTCAACAAGACGCTTCAGCCGGATCAAATCAAGTGATCGAATTGGAAAGCCGAACGGTGCTTTCGCACCGGTTTTAGAGGGTGTCAGGTTTGACATAGATTGGTACGACTCCCCTTGCCGGGCGAGTAGAGGACTTTCGCCTCCAAGTAGGTACGCCCTGCCTGGCACACCAAAAAAACCCTCTATTAATTAGATAGCGGGCTTTTTCTTGTGCGCCCAGCATGGGCGCACTTATATGGATGCCTCCCGGCTAGCAAGCACAATTTGCTAAGTTTTGTGAAGAAGTCGGCTGCTCACTTATATCCGGCCTTGTTTGCGTGGTTTGACTGGTTTCCCTGTCTGCCGATTAAGCTCTGCTTATTCCATCTCAATCCGGTTGCGCCCGACCGCCTTGGCCCGATACAGTTGTGCATCCGCCGCACGAAACAGCGACGCCACTTTACCCACGGCATGCGCAAGTCGGGCACCACCGACGGAAAGAGTGACGATGCCAAAATTCGCATTTTTCTCATGCGCAATGGCCAATTGGCGTACCGCCTGGACAATCCCTACGGCCACCTGCTGCTGGGTTGCGGCAGACACACCGGGCAACACTACAGCAAACTCTTCACCGCCATAGCGCGCCGCAAAGGCGTCCACCGTCAGCCCGCTATTATTGGCGGCATCAACTGACGCGCCAATGGCCCGAGCCACCGAGCGCAAACAGTCATCACCGTCCTGGTGGCCGTAGCGGTCGTTGTATTTTTTGAAGTTGTCGATATCCAGCATCAACAGGCCAAACGCCCCACCTAGCACCGTCGCATGGGAAAAAGCAACGTCCACCCGGTCGTCCATGCTGCGCCGGTTGCACAGGCCCGTCAGGCCATCACTGCTAGCCAACTCTTCGAGCTTACGGTTGGCAAAAGACAGGCGTTGGCGCAAGGTGGCGATGCGGCCCATGGCTTTCATCTTGGCTTGCAACACCGGCTCGGGCACGGTTTTGGCCATGAAGTCATCGCCACCGGCCTCAATCGCGGTGATGAGGTTTTTGACTGTGTCCGATGCCGTCAGGAAGATGATGGGCGTCCATGCCCACTGTTGTGTGGCCTCTACCGCGCGGATACGGCTGACGGCCTCAAAGCCGTTCATCACTGGCATTTCAATGTCCATCAGCACCAGATCAGGTGCAGAGTCGCGAAACATCTCCACGGCAATCTGCCCGTTCTTGGCCAACAGGACATCGTGCCCAAAGCTGGACAGACGCTGGGTCATGACCAATACGACCGCAGCCGAGTCTTCTACCAACAAAATTTTCATCGGTGCGCCACTCCATCAGTTGCTGCTTCAACAGTAACAGGTCAATGTATCAAACCCGGACCTAGCGGTTCACTCTACCATTGCCAACCACGACTATCCAGCAAAATTTCGCCAGGGCTACGCGAAGAGGGTTTTTGGGGTCAGAGTCCAAATTCATCGTGCCCTTGGCTGGGTTTTTGGGGTCAGAGCCCAAATTCGACTAGCCTTCGGCTCGCCCTCCGGGGGCGGTGCTTCGCTCCGCTGCGAAATTGGTGTCTGACCCCAATAACCCATGCAGCGTAATGAAATTGGCGTCTGCCCCCAATAACCCCCAGGCAAAAAACAGCCCGCTGGCTTGGCACCAGCGGGCTGAACATCCCCAGGAGGCTCTCGTCAACTAACAGGACTACTTTCAGTCAGTCCTTCCCATCAATCAACGGTTGTAAGCAGTCTCACCGTGCGATGTGATGTCCAGACCTTCGCGCTCGTCTTCTTCACTGACGCGCAAGCCGATGGTGAGGTCCACCACCTTGTAAGCGATGAACGCCACCACACCAGACCAGACAATCGTGATCAGCACCGCCTTGAACTGGATCCAGACCTGCGAAACGATGGAATAGTCGGCCGCCGTGACCATGGTCGCCGTGACCCAGTCCGCCACGTAGCCAGGGCCACCCAAGCTTGGCGAGTTGAACACACCCGTCAAAAGCGCACCCAAAATACCGCCGATACCGTGTATGCCAAACACGTCGAGAGAGTCGTCAGCACCGAGCATTTTCTTCAGCCCATTAACACCCCAGAGGCAGGCGAAGCCAGCAACCAGGCCGATAACCAGACCACCGCCGATGCCGACGTTGCCGGCTGCCGGCGTGATGGCCACCAGACCAGCTACTGCACCGGAAGCTGCACCCAGCATCGAAGCCTTGCCGCGCATCAGCGTTTCACCCACACACCAGGCCAGCACAGCCGCAGCGGTAGCACCCAAGGTGTTGATGAAAGCCAGTGCCGCGAAGCCATTGGCTTCCAGCGCAGAGCCGGCATTAAAACCAAACCAGCCAACCCACAGCAGTGCAGCACCGACCATGGTCAAGGTCAGGCTGTGAGGAGCCATGGCTTCCTTACCGTACCCCATACGCTTGCCGACCATGTAGGCACCGACCAGACCGGCCATGGCGGCGTTGATATGCACAACGGTACCGCCGGCAAAATCAAGCGCACCCATCTGCCAGATGTAGCCGGCTTTGGCGCTCATGGCGTCAACCACTTCCTTGGAGGCATAGGCATCCGGGCCCATCCAGAACCAGACCATGTGAGCCATCGGTGCATAGCTGAAGGTGAACCAGAGCGCTATGAACATCAGCACGGCGGAGAACTTCATGCGTTCGGCAAAGGCGCCGACGATCAGTGCGCAGGTGATGCCGGCAAAGGTCGCCTGGAAGGCTGCGAAGATGATTTCAGGAATCACGACGCCTTTGCTGAAGGTCGCCGCGTTGGCGAAGGTGCCTGCCGCGTTGTCCCAGATGCCTTTCATGAACAGCCGGTCGAAGCCGCCGAAGAAAGCGTTTCCTTCGGTGAAGGCCAGGCTGTAGCCATAGATGAACCACAGCACCACAATCATCGAGAAGGTGACCATGACCTGCATCAGCACCGACAGCATGTTCTTGCTGCGCACCAGGCCGCCGTAGAACAGCGCCAGACCGGGAATGATCATCAAGATCACCAGCAGGGTGGAAACCATCATCCAGGCGGTATCGCCCTTGTTGGGGACGGCGGCCGGTGCGGCGGCAGCAGCGGCAACTGCTGTAGCCGCGGGGGCAGGAGCAGCAGCCGGTGCGGCGGCTTCAGAAGCAACAGGGGCAGCAGCGGGCGCCTGCGCCAGTACGGCAGCAGCACCGGTGAGCAGGCTCAGTCCCAGCGCCAGGGTAGCAAATAGTTTTTTCATGTCAGTGTTCTCTCGAATGGTTGGGGACAGAGCTTGCGTTAGAGCGCTTCTTTGCCGGTCTCACCGGTGCGGATACGCACGACTTGCTCAAGGTTGTATACAAACACCTTGCCATCGCCGATTTTCCCGGTGCGTGCCGCGCCTTCAACAGCCTCGATCACGCGGTCAACCAAGTCGTCGGAAACCGCCGCTTCGATCTTGACCTTGGGCAAAAAGTCGACCACGTACTCGGCACCGCGGTACAGCTCGGTGTGGCCTTTTTGGCGGCCAAAGCCCTTGACTTCGGTTACGGTGATGCCCTGCACGCCGATGGCAGAGAGCGCTTCGCGCACCTCGTCGAGCTTGAAGGGTTTGATGATGGCGGTTACGAGTTTCATGAGTTTTCCTGTTGGTTTGAGGATGGAGCTTGCCGCAGTGCGCGGCAAGCCGTCCCGCGAATTCTCAATTCAAAGTGTGATCAGAAGCTGTATTTCAGGCCGACCACCAGGGCATTCTTGCTCAAAATTTTGCCGTTGATGTCGGTATAGGCCACATCGTTGGCGTTGCTTCCGATGGCGGCAACCGTGGCGCTCAGGCCGCTGCCAAAGTCTTTGCCCAGGGTCAGCGCGTAGTCAGTGTAGTCATAGACTGACCCATTCGCAACGGTTTGACGCCCCACGCGCGGCGTGAGCGTGAAGCCGTTACCCAGATCAAAAGTGGCCGCCACTTCAAAATATGCACTGCCTGAGCTATTCGGATTGGCAATGAAATTGCCGGCGCTGCGGCTGTATTTGGCGGTGACCAGGCCGTAGGTCAAGGCGCCATAAAGCTCGGTGGTGTTGGCGTTGGTTGCTGCGGTATTGCCGGGGTACTGGTAACGGATCGCGCCCAGGTCATACGTGAAATCTTTGCTGATTTCACCCTTGTAGCCGCCATACAGGTCAATCTCAAGTGACCCATTCGTGGCGAGAGCGAAGTCCTTGACCCAGCTGACGTTGGAGCCCCAGACGCCGAGATAAAAACCGCTCTTGTGTGCAAAATCAACGCCCGCTTGCAGGGCTGGTTTAAACGAAGTTTGTGCGATGCCACGGAAACGGTAGTCGCTGGTAACACCCACGTTGTAGGACAAGGTGTAGTCTGGCTCGGGCGCCTTGGCTTGTGCCAAGGCGGCGGAGCCCGCCAGCAGGGCGATGAGTGCGAGTGCGGATTTTGATTTCAATTTCATAGGGCTCTCCGGAAAGTTGTTAATGTTGCATAGCGATTCAAGCAGGAAGCGACAAGCACTTACCGTGCCAAAAACATTACAAGCCCTCAAGACGCTTGCAGTCTACCCATAACATCTATGGCGCGTTAAAGGTAACGTCGCATAAAAACCACTGGAAACAGTGATGCACCAAGTTGGCCCATCTAACGCCCGCTTTTGATGCATTTTTATAAAAAGGAAGTCCCTGATGAGTCTGTCTTTAGTGCATAGTCGTGCGCTGCTTGGCATGGAGGCGAGGCCGGTATCGGTGGAGGTACATCTGGCCAACGGGCTGCCCAGCTTCACGCTGGTGGGTCTGGCCGAAACCGAAGTCAAGGAAGCGCGTGAGCGGGTACGCTCCGCCATCCTGAACTCGGGGCTGGAGTTTCCAGCTAACAAAAGAATCACCGTCAATCTCGCGCCTGCAGACTTGCCCAAAGATTCAGGCCGATTTGATTTACCGATTGCGCTGGGCATTCTGGCGGCCAGCGGGCAAATTGATTCGAAAAAAATGCACGGCTACGAGTTTGCAGGCGAGCTCTCATTAGGCGGGGATTTGCGGGCTGTGCGCGGCGCTTTAGCGATGAGCTTGGCGATTAACCGTGGATTGCCCTCTCAAACGACTCTAGCACCCAAACTGGTGTTACCCGAAAGCAGTGCGCAAGAGGCAGGCCTTGTGCCCGGTGCCGAGATCTACCAGGCCCGGCATTTGATGGATGTGGTCAGGCAGTTTTTGCCCGGCGACACGACGCCCGACGTACTCGACGGCTGGAGCCGGGTACAGGCTGACCAGAAAGCGCCGCTAACGCCGTACAAGGACATGGCCGACGTCAAAGGCCAGGCCGCAGCACGGCGCGCGCTGGAAATTGCTGCAGCCGGTGGCCACAGCGTGCTGATGATGGGCGCGCCCGGCTCGGGCAAGTCGATGCTGGCGCAACGCTTTGCCGGCCTGCTGCCCGCCATGACCACCGAAGAAGCGCTGGAGAGTGCCGCCGTTGCCTCACTAGGCGGGCGTTTCTCACTCGACCAATGGGCTGTCAGGCCAACCTGCGCACCGCATCACACCGCCAGCGCGGTGGCGCTGGTTGGCGGCGGCTCACCACCACGCCCCGGTGAAATATCGCTGGCACACCGAGGCGTTTTGTTTCTTGACGAGCTGCCCGAATTTCCAAGGGCGGCACTTGAAGCGCTGCGCGAGCCGCTGGAGTCCGGCCACATCACCATCTCACGCGCAGCGCAGCGGGCCGAATTTCCGGCCTACTTTCAGTTGATTGCCGCCATGAACCCCTGTCCCTGTGGCTACCTGGGCTCCAGCCTGCGGGCCTGCCGCTGCTCGCCCGACCAGGTGTCACGCTACCAGGGCAAACTCAGCGGGCCATTGCTGGACCGGATTGACCTGCATGTCGAAGTCGGCGCGCTGGCCGCTGACGAGCTCATCAACACGCCGCCCGGCGAAAGCACCGATGCGATTCGCGTCCGGGTGGTCAAGGCCAGGGAGCGCGCGATAGCTCGCCAAGGCAGTACCAATCAGGCGCTCGATGGTCAGGCGATTGACGAGCAATGCAAGTTAGATGAAGCCGCGGCAAAATTTTTGAACATCGCTGCGACACGCTTGGGCTGGTCAGGCCGCAGTATTCACCGCTGCTTGAAGGTTGCCCGCACGATTGCCGATTTGGTGGGCGCAGGTAGCGTGCAAGTGACCCACGTGGCCGAGGCGGTGCAGTATCGGCGGGCCTTGAAGGCTGCGCATTAGGGTGCTTCTAAAAATGCATGTAGCCGCCTGAGCAAGAGCCGTTCGCTAGTGGGCTTCGCCTTGTGCTGGCTTTACGGCGCGGCGGATAAACGCTGATTGTTAGGCGTCGCGGAGCAACCCATGCTTGACCCAGAGGTCCTCAAATCGTTTGCCGCAGCGCGAGGGCTTCTATTCACGGAGAGGCGGGCGCAGGATCTGTGCCACGCATACGTCTACTCGCAAGACATGAGGTACCGGTACGCGTACTTTCAGTCGTGGAATGCCGCGTTGCCCCTCGTACTTTGGGTGATGCTAAATCCAGGAACTGGCGAGACCGAGATGCGTCGCCGAAACACGCTGGAACGGTGCAAGCAGTGGTCGAGGTCATGGGGCTACGGGGGCTTGCTTATCGGAAATGCGTTTGCGTTCCGCACAAAGGCTGCACGAGAACTCAAGCGGGCACCGGAGCCTACGAATTTTCACAACGACGAGGCGCTTTCGTTCCTTGCTGCAAATGCTCAGAAAACGATCGTCGCTTGGGGAAACGGAGGAGCACTTGAGCAACGCTCACAGGCGTTGGCACCGATCCTTCGCGGCGCGAGATGCTTGGGCGTCACCAAGCGGGGCGAACCGCGGCATCCCTTGTATGTCTCGAGTAGCGCATCGCTAGCGAAGTGGAATTGCCATGCTCCCTCAAACACCGACGCCTAACGAGTTTGACGGCACTCCAGAAAAAAGGCAAAGGGGTCAAAGGCAAAGTGGTCAAGTCTTGACATCACCCTTTTAACCGCTCGCCCTTGATGATTTTGCTGACCGTAGAATAGTGAATTCCCACCTCGCGGGCCGTGGTGGCCATGGTGTAACCCAATTTCAGGCAGGCCTTGCGGATGGCCTCATCCCGCAACGCCTTGTCGGCCCGGACGGCACCCGGAAACAGTCTAATCGCATGAAGGGCACTTTTATAAATTCATTTTTCGGGTGAATTGCGGCGTTGCGCGGAGGGTTATTGGGGTCAGACGCCAATTTCATTACGATGCAAAGCATCGCACCTGAAGGGCGTGCCAAGGGCACGATGAATTTGGACTCTGACCCCAAAAACCCTCCTCCGTCCGCCTTGCACTTCATCCCGAAAATCTGAATTTCTAGAAGTGCCCTGAAGTGGAAGTAATAAGCTGAGAACCTGTACCCACGACCGCCACGACCACCACGCTCATGCAAGCAGCTCCACTCACCCTTGATCTCCTAGCCCTGCACCTAAGTCCGCGCGGCAGCCTGCTGGCCTTGCCAGAGGTTGACGCGCCCCCGCTGTCTTCAAGCACAGCCGCCGATCTGGCTCAGGCATTTACGCGCGGTGCGGGGCATGGCTTGCTGCACTTGGGTGCGACTTGTGTTGACCATGCATTGCCCGCGGCCTGGCGCTGGTGGCGTGACTTTGCCGTGCGCTATGTCACTGCGCTGTGCGCTTTACCCGACGCGGCTGACGCGGCCGGCAATGCAGCGCTTGAGCCGCTCGTTTTGCCTGCATTACCGGCGCTCGAAACACTCCACGCATGGGTAGCAGATGCACCCCCCATGCAGGGTGCTGAATACCTCTCCAGTGATGTGTTGATCGCGCTATGGGCGGATATGAATGCCGCTCTGCAGGCCGAACTCGCAGCATCTGCACTGAGTTTGCAGGCATTTTTAAAATCATGTCATCCGGTTTGGAACATGGTCGGGCGTGTGCATTTCAACCTAGCCGAAAACCGTAAAGATCCCGACTACCCATTTGCTTTTTTAGCTACCTACACAGCCCGCTTGTCGGCCCAAGGCAAGGCGCAACACCAGCCGCTGTCGCAGGCCTTGGCCGAGTTTTCGGGTACTAAAAACAAGCCACAGTTGTTGTCATTGCTGGTTCCAGTGCAGCGTGCCGCCGAGCAATGCGAATGGTTGAATACGATGGTGAGTGAGGGCGATATTTATCACCCTCTGCGCTGGACGGCAGCGCAAGCCTTTGGTTTTTTGCGCGATGCAGACAAGCTCGAAGCCGCAGGGGTGGTGGTGCGCATGCCCAGTGTGTGGAAGTCTGGCAGACCCAGCCGCCCGGCCATTAAAGGCAGCGTGGGAGCCCGCCAGCCCTCGCTGCTCGGTGTCGATGCGCTGCTGGACTTCAATATGCAGATGTCGGTAGGCGGCGAGCCTTTGAGTGCCGCAGACATGGCGGCGCTGCTCAAAGCGGGTGACGGTTTGCATCTTATCCGCGGTCAGTGGGTTGAGGTCAATCGGCAAGCCGTTGAGCGGCTGCTGCAGCGCTTTGAGGCGATTCAAAAAGCCGCTGCTGGTGGTATGCCCTTTTTAGAGGCCATGCGCTTGGTAGCCGGTGCGTCGCTTGATGGCGAAGCGGCTGTTGCTGCAGCGCAAGATGTAGATTGGTCTGAGCTGGTGGCTGGCCCGTGGCTGGCCCAAACGCTGCAAGGCCTGCGCCAGCCCGAAGGCTTGGCCCGTGTGCACCCCGGCGCAGCCCTCAAAGCCACGCTACGCCCCTATCAAGAGGCGGGCCTGCGCTGGCTGTATTTGCTAACCCAGCTCAGGCTGGGTGCTTGCCTGGCTGACGACATGGGCTTGGGCAAAACCATTCAGGTGCTGTCGCTGCTGTTGGTGCTGAAAAGAGAAAATGCCAAGGCCCCAAAACACCAGCCCAGTTTGCTGGTGGTGCCAGCTTCGCTTTTGTCAAACTGGGCACTGGAAGCGGCGCGTTTTGCGCCCAGCTTGCGCCTGCTGGTGGCGCACCCTTCAAGCCTGCCGGTTGACGAATTCAAGGCGCTCGATGCCGCGCAATTTGCCAGCTACGATTTAGTGGTCACCAGCTACGGCACGCTGCTGCGCTGGCCTGCGCTTGAAGCCATGCAGTGGCGACTGGTGGTGATAGACGAGGCGCAAGCGATTAAAAACCCGGCGGCCAAGCAAACCCGTCAAGTCAAAAAGCTGCAAGCCCAATCACGCATTGCATTGACCGGCACGCCGGTAGAAAACCGCTTGTCTGATTTGTGGTCAATTTTTGACTTTACCCACCCCGGCTTGCTGGGCAGCAGCAAGGTGTTTGCTCAGTTCACCAAACGTCTGGCCGAGGCAGAACACTTTGGCCCGCTGCGCAGCCTGGTGCAGCCCTATATTTTGCGGCGCATGAAGACCGACAAGCGGGTGATTGCCGACCTGCCCGACAAAACGGAGGTTAAAGCCTGGTGCCATTTAAGCCCCACCCAGGCCGCGCTTTATGAGCGTGCCGTGAAAGAGCTGACAGCGGCACTACAGGCGACTGAAGACCCATCGGCACTGGCTCGCAAAGGTTTGGTGCTATCGTTTCTGATGCGTTTCAAACAAATTTGCAACCACCCCTCGCAGTGGCTCGGTGATGGCGCGTGGGCCGAGGCCGACAGCGGCAAATTTGCACGCCTGCGCGAGCTAGTTGAGGTGATAGCTGCAAGACAAGAAAAGGTTTTGGTGTTTACCCAGTTCAGAGAAACCACCGCACCGCTGGCTGCGTTTTTAGGCAGTATTTTTGGTCGCGAAGGTCTGGTGCTGCACGGCGCAACGCCCGTGGCCAAACGGCCTGAATTGGTCAAACGTTTTCAAGAAGACGAGCAAACACCGTTCTTTGTGTTGTCAATTAAGGCCGGCGGCGCAGGGCTTAACCTGACGGCTGCATCGCACGTCATTCACTTTGACCGCTGGTGGAACCCGGCGGTCGAAAACCAGGCCACTGATCGCGCTTTTCGTATCGGTCAAAAGCGCAATGTACTGGTACACAAATTTGTCTGCCAGGGCACGGTTGAAGAACGCATTGACCAGTTGATTGAAAGCAAGCAGCAGCTGGTCAATGACGTGCTGGAGGGTGGTGCAGAATTAAAGTTAACCGAGATGAGCGATGCTGATTTACTGGGCTTGGTCAAGCTCGACATTCATGCTGCACAGGGCAGCTAATTCAAATACGAAAGAAACCCCATGCGCTACTACGGATGGAAGCCCTACGTCACAGTTGGCCAGCGCCAAAAGCTGGCTGAAAAAGCCGCAGCCAAAGCCAAAAAAAGCGGTAAAAACTACACCCCCATCTTGGCCTATCGCGGCGCAGTCGCTAAAACCGTCTGGGGCAAAAGCTGGTGCGACAACCTGGAGGCCTACAGCGACTACGCCAACCGTTTGCCGCGTGGCGCAACCTACGTTCGCAACGGCTCGGTGATTCATTTGCAATTGACGGCTGGCGTTGTTCATGCGTTGGTGATGGGATCGTCTTTGTATAAAGTCAACGTCACCGTCCGGCCGGTCCAACCGGCGCAGTGGAAGTCGATTTGTCAGGCTGCCGCGGGCTCAATTGCATCGCTGGTTGAAATTTTGCAAGGCAAGCTTTCAACGGCTATCATGCAGCGCATTTGCGAGCCCGGCAAAGGCCTGATGCCCACGCCCAAAGAAATTAGCTTTGACTGCAGCTGCCCGGATTGGGCCGGCATGTGCAAGCACGTGGCTGCCGTGCTGTACGGTGTAGGCGCGCGGCTGGACCAGCAGCCCGAGCTGCTGTTTACCTTGCGCCATGTGGATGCCAAAGACCTGATTCAGGTCGCGGACGGCGGCTTGAATACGGTACTGGCACGTAAAGTGCCAAAAGCAGCCAAGGTGCTAGACGATTCGTTGCTAGCCGATGTATTTGGGCTTGAGATGGCGCAGGCCACGGACGCGCCGCCGGCAAAAAAAGTAGCCGTAAAAGCTGTAAAAGTCGTGAAGACCATAAAAACCATCAGAACCATCAAAGCACCCGGCATAAAAAAACCAGTTGCAAAAAAGGTTGCCGCCAAAAAGGCGACTGCTAAAAAAGCCATCGCCAAAGTCGCACCCGCCCCGAAACCGGTAGCCAAAAAAGTAGCCACGAAGATGACTGCAAAGGTGGCCATCAAAACACCCACCACGAAGAAAGCAAGCGTCCAAAAGCGCAGCAGTTAGCACCACATCGCCGTCAGCGCCGGTGCTGTCACAGTACGTGTGAAAATACCGGTTATGAACGACACCACCACCCCGCAACTGATGCAACTGATGCAGACCATGGGCTTGACAGCAAAAACGGCCTCCAGCCAGATGGCACGCGCCCCTAGTGCTGTTAAAAACAAAGCGTTGATAGCCTTGGCCGGGCGGCTGCGGCAAAACGCTGCGGCATTGGCTGCCGCCAACGCAAAAGACCTTGCACGCGCCACAGCATCAGGTCTGGCTGGCCCCATGCTGGAGCGCCTCAAGCTCACGCCCAAAGACATTGAAACCGTGGCCATCGGTTGTGAGCAGCTTGCCGCCATGCCCGATGTGATTGGCGAGATCATTGGTATGAAGCAGCAACCCAGCGGCATTCGTGTTGGCCAGATGCGCGTGCCGATTGGCGTGTTTGGCATGATTTACGAGAGCCGCCCGAACGTGACGATTGAAGCGGCGAGCCTGGCCATCAAAAGTGGCAACGCCTGCATACTGCGCGGTGGCTCTGAGGCGATTGAGTCGAACAAGGCTCTGGCAGAGTTGGTTCAGCAGTCATTGCTGGAATCTGGCCTGCCAGCGGAGGCCGTGCAACTGGTGCCGACGACAGACCGAGAAGCTGTTGGCCTGTTGATTGCCATGCCCGAATTTGTGGATCTGATTATTCCGCGTGGCGGCAAGGGCCTGATCGAGCGCATCAGCCGCGATGCCAAGGTACCCGTCATCAAGCACCTCGATGGCAACTGCCATGTTTATGTCGATGACCCCTGCGACATCGCCATGGCCGTAGCGGTGGCCGACAACGCCAAAACGGAAAAGTACAGCCCTTGCAATGCCAGCGAGGGTTTGCTGGTAGCCAAGGGTGTGGCGGACGAGTTTTTGCCAAAAATTGCCGCCATTTTTCTTGAAAAAGGCGTTGAAATGCGGTGTGATCCGGCTGCAGCCATTATTTTACGGGCGCAACCAGCTATCAAAAAGGAAACGATTGTGGATGCAACTGAACGCGACTGGTACGAGGAATACCTAGCCCCCATCATCAGCATCAAGGTGGTTGAAGGCGTTGATGAGGCTATTACCCACATCAACAAATACTCCAGTCACCACACCGATGCCATCATCACGCGCGACCACATGCATGCCCAGCGCTTTTTGCGCGAGGTCGATTCGGCCAGCGTTATGGTCAATGCAAGTACCCGCTTCGCCGATGGTTTCGAGTTCGGGCTGGGGGCTGAAATCGGCATCAGTACCGACAAGTTTCACGCCCGAGGGCCAGTCGGCATTGAGGGTTTGACATCGCTGAAGTACGTCGTTTTGGGTAACGGCGAAGTACGTGGTTGAATGGAGGGTTATTGGGGTCAGACGCCAATAACCCTCTGCTGCCTGGAAAAAATCTCCCATCGAAAGCCGCCGTATGGTTCCGCACCTCATCACCGCCCTGAACGGCCCCATCAACGAGCTTGAGCAGCGCGTTCTTGACTCCACACCGGCGATTGAACGCTGGTTCCGGCTTGAATGGATGGAGCACACGCCGCCGTTTTACTCCGCGGTCGATGTGCGCAATGCCGGCTTCAAGCTGGCACCTGTAGACACCAATTTGTTCCCCGACGGCTGGAACAACCTCACGCCCGAGATGCTGCCGCTGGCGGTGCAGGCGGCGATGGCGGCGATTGAAAAAAGCTGTCCCGAGGCGCGCAACCTGCTGGTGGTGCCCGAGAGCAACCCGCGCAACAGCTTTTATTTGTCCAGCCTGTTGCAGCTCAAGCGGGTGTTTCACCAGGCCGGACTGAATGTGCGTTTTGGCTCTTTGAGCGCCGATGTCAAAGCACCCACCACCTTGACGCTGCCGACCGGCGAGTCGGTTCTGATTGAGCCGCTTATCCGCACCGACCGCCGCCTCTGCTTGAGCGACTTTGACCCCTGCACCATCTTGCTGAACAACGATTTGTCGGCAGGCATCCCCGGCATTCTGGAAGACTTGAACGAGCAGTACCTGCTGCCGCCGCTGCACGCCAGCCGCTCGGTGCGCCGCATGTCCAGGCACTTCAAGGCCTACGAAGAAATCTCCAAACGCTTTGGCAAGCTGCTGGGCATAGACCCCTGGCTCATCAACCCGATGTTTGCGCAGTGCGGTGAAGTCAACCTGGTCGAAGGCATTGGCATGGACTGCCTGAGCACCAATGTTGATGCGCTGCTGGGCAAAATCCGCCGCAGGTACAAAGAATACGGCATCAATGAAAAGCCGTTTGTGGTCGTCAAAGCCGATAACGGAATTCGCGGCAGCTATGGCAATCAGGGCATGGGCATCATGACGGTGCGCGATGTCAAAGACCTCGAGGTGTTGAGCCGCAAAACGCCCAAAGGCAAAACCCCCAAAGGCAATACACCGAAAGACATGCCGCCAGTGACAGAGGTCATCATCCAGGAAGGCGTGCTCACGAATGAGCGCGTGAACGACGCAGTGGCCGAGCCGGTGGTCTACATGATGGATCGCTATGTGGTCGGTGGTTTTTATCGCATCCACGCTGAACGCGGTGTCGACGAAAACCTCAGTGCACCCGGTGCCAGCTTTGTGCCGCTGGCATTTTCAGACAGTGGGCGCTTACCCCAGTCGGGCGAAAAGCCGGGCTCCAGCAACCCCAACCGCTTCTACATGTACGGCGTGATTGGCCGCCTCGCCATGCTGGCTGCCAGCTACGAGCTGGAAGCGACGGATCCGGATGCCGAGGTTTACGACTGAGCCGAGTTTTTGGGGTCAGAGCCCAAATGCGACTAGCCTTCGGCTGGGTTTTTGGGGTCAGAGCCCAAATTCGCTGAGCCTACGGCTCGCCCTCCGGGGGCGGTGCTTCGCACCGCTGCGAAATTGGTGTCTGACCCCAATAACTCGGCCAGTTGTTGCACTGCAACACAAATCCGCTTTGGCTGGATTTTTTTGCACTTAGGGGGTAAGCGACTTGCAAGCACCCAGCCTGAGCGCAAAATAGCGTTCCTCAAGCTAACCATTCCCGCGGTTCGGGTCTGACACCAGTCAGAGCCAGATCAAAGTCGGGAATTTTTTGTGTCCAGTAAAAAATCATCTCTCGCGGCGCTCACCCTGGGCGCCATCGGCATTGTTTACGGCGACATCGGCACCAGCGTGCTGTATGCGCTCAAGGTCGTCTTCAACTCGGGTTACGTGCCCCTGACCCCGGACAACGTCTACGGCATCCTGTCGATGGTCTTCTGGACCGTGACGGTGATTGTTTCGCTGAAATACGTCACGCTCATCATGCGCGCCGACAACAACGGCGAGGGCGGGCTGATTGCCATGCTGGCGCTGGCCACCAATGCGGTCAACGACAAGCCCAAACTGCGACGCTGGCTGCTGGCGGTGGGCATCTTTGGCACGGCGATTTTCTACGGCGACGGCGTCATCACGCCGGCAATCTCGGTGCTGTCAGCGGTCGAGGGCCTGGAACTGCTCTCGCCCGCCTTCAAGCCTTACATCATGCCCATCGCACTGGTGGTCATCTTCGGGCTGTTCTACGTCCAGAAGAACGGCACCACCGGCATAGGCCGGCTGTTCGGGCCGGTCTGTGTGGTCTGGTTTGTCACCATTGCAGCGCTGGGCATCCCGCACATCCTGGCGCACCCGGAAGTGCTGGCCGCTGTCAGCCCGCATCACGCGCTGCGCTTCATCTTCCAGCATCCAGGCACCACCTTTATTTTGCTGGGCGCGCTGGTGCTGTGTGTCACCGGCACCGAGGCACTGTACGCCGACCTCGGCCACTTCGGCAAAAAGCCGATTCGCATGGCCTGGTTTGCGCTGGTCATGCCGGCGCTGCTGATCAACTATTTCGGCCAGGGCGCGATGCTGATCTACACGCCCGAGTCGGTGACCAACCCGTTTTACCTGATGGCGCCCAAGTGGGCGCTGGTGCCGCTGGTCATTCTGGCGACCGCGGCCACGGTGATTGCTTCGCAGGCGCTGCTGTCGGCGGCTTTTTCGGTCAGCAAGCAGGCCATCCAGATGGGCTACCTGCCGCGCATGCAGATCCGCCACACCTCGGTGCATGAAACCGGCCAGATCTACATCCCCGCCGTGAATTGGTCGCTGTTCGCCGCCATTGTGGTGGCGGTCGCCCTGTTCAAGAACTCCACCAACCTCGCGTCGGCCTACGGCATCGCCGTGACCATCGACATGCTGATCACCACGGTACTGACCTTCTTCGTGATCCGCTACGCGTGGAAGCTTCCGCTGGCTCTGTGCATCGCGGCCACCGGCATCTTCTTCCTGGTCGATTTGATGTTCTTCACGTCCAACGTGCTGAAGTTTGTCGAGGGCGGCTGGTTCCCGGTGCTGATCGGCCTGGCCATGTTCACCATCATGATGACCTGGAAGCAGGGGCGAGAGCTGCTCAACCAGAAGCTACGCACCGATGCGATCGACCTGCCCAGCTTTCTGGAGGCGGTCTTTGTCAGCCCGCCGGCCCGCGTCGAGGGCACGGCCGTCTTTCTGACCGCCGAACCAGGCGCCGTGCCGAATGCCATGCTGCACAACCTCAAACACAACAAGGTGCTGCATGAGCAAAACCTGTTTGTCACCGTGCGCAACCATGAAGTGCCATGGATAGGCATGGAAAAGCGGCTGGAAATCGAGTCCCTGGGCCACCACTGCTGGCAGGTCATCGCGCATTACGGCTTCAAAAATGACCCGGACGTGCCCAAAGCCCTGCAGCAAATGCGCACGCGCGGCTGCGAACTGGACGTCATGACCACCAGCTATTTCCTCTCGCGCGACGTGGTGGTGCCGAGCATAGGCGGCGGCATGGCGCTCTGGCGCGAAAAGCTGTTTGCGCAGATGCACCATAACGCCAGCGGCGCGGCGGACTTTCTGAAGCTGCCCAATAACGCGGTGGTAGAGCTGGGTGGCAAGATCGAAATTTAGGGTACTTCTATAAATTCATTTTTCGGGCGAATTGCCGACCCTCGCATGAGCCCAAAGGGCGATGCGACACGCGCCTTACACTTCATCCCGAAAATCTGAATTTCTAGAAGCACCCAAAAGTCAAAACGGAATGTCGTCATCCATATCGTCGAAACCGCTCGGCGGCTTGGTTTGAGCCGGGGCCGAAGGCTGCGGCTGCGGCGGCGCTGCGGGACGCGACGCGGGTGCCGGACGTGAATAAGCCTGACCACCACCGAACCCGTCATCGTCATGCGTAGGCTGCTCGCCCCTACCCTCGCGGCTGCCGAGCATCTGCAACCGGTCAGCGCGGATTTCGGTGGTGTATTTATCAACACCGGTCTTGTCGGTCCACTTTCGTGTGCGAAGAGAGCCCTCGACATACACCTGCGAACCCTTGCGCAGGTACTGGACAGCGATCTCGGCCAACCGGCCGTTGAAGACCACACGGTGCCATTCGGTGGCGTCCTTCATTTCGCCAGACTGCTTATCTTTCCACCGGTCGGTAGTGGCGATAGTGACGTTGGCGACCATATCGCCGCTCGGAAAGGCTCGATGCTCGGGGTCTGCGCCCAAATTGCCGACGATAATGACTTTATTGACTGAGGCCATGGTGTGTTCTCCTAAGTTCTACAGTTTACCTGCGTGGGGTGGGGCGGTCATCTTCCATGTGACGGCGAGCCACAACAACAGCAGGCCACTGCAAGCCATAAAAAGACCCTGCACGCCGTAGTTTTTGGTGATCCAGCCACCCACTGCACCGCCCACAAAAAACCCTAGCGACTGCAGCGTGTTGTAAACCCCCAGCGCTGCCCCGCGCGAATGCGCCGGTGCAGCGCGCGAGGCCAGGCTGGGCTGGCTGGCCTCCAGCACATTGAAGCCGCAGAAAAATAAAAACAGCAAGATGCCCAGTAAACCCAAGCTTGGCACAGCCATGCTGGACACCCAGAGCAAGCCTAGCTGCACCACAAAAATCAGACCGACAGCAGCCAGAAACACGGCCCGCAGGTAGCCGCGTTTTTCGAGCGGGAAAAGCGTGCTGCCCATCACTACAAACGATGCCAGCACCACTGGCAGGTATACCTGCCAATGGTTTGCCGCGCCCAGCCCGCTGGCTACCAGCAGTGCCGGAATGGCGAGCCACATGGCGAGCTGCACGGCATGTAATACAAAAACACCAAAATCCAGGCGCAGCAATGCCGGCTGCCCGAGCACCTCCAGCATGCTGCCACGCGGCGAGTTGGCGTGTTTGAGGGGTTCAGGCGGCACCCACCAGATCACGGCCGCAATCGCCGCCAGCGCCAGCGAGGCGGTCAGCGCAAACAGGCCGGCAAGGCCGATGCGGCTGGCCAGCAGTGGCGCAGCCACCAGCGACAGCGCAAACATCAGCGCGATGCTGCCACCCACCTGCGCCATCGCCTTGGTACGGACTTCATCGCGCGTCAGGTCGGTCAGCATGGCCGTCACGGCGGCTGAAATCGCGCCCGCGCCCTGTAGCGAGCGACCCGCAATCAGCCAGTTCAAATCGGGTGCCCAGGCGGCCACAAAACTGCCCAGCGCAAACACCAGCAGGCCAGCCACCATCACCGGCTTGCGCCCCCACCAATCAGATGCCAGCCCAAAGGGGATTTGCAGCAGGGCTTGCGTTAAGCCGTAAATGCCCATTACCAGGCCCACGCGCGCAGGGTCATCGCCACCGGGGTACTTGGCAGCTTCCAGCGCAAACACCGGGAGCACCAAAAACAGCCCCAACATGCGCAGCGCAAAAATCGAGGCCAGCGACGCGCTGGCGCGCCGCTCGGTAGCGGTCATGGCATCGGACGGGTGGGGAACGGTAGGCTGGGTCAAGGCCGTATTGTGCTTGAAAGCTATGATGGAGAGTTTTGTGGCTTGGGCATTTCAGTGACCTCTCCCGACGACAGCAGGTATTTGGCCAACGCACTCCGTGCGCAGAAAATCAGCATTCGCGGCGCGCGCACGCACAACCTGAAAAATATCGACCTCGATATTCCGCGCAACCAGCTGGTCGTCATCACCGGCCTGAGCGGTTCGGGCAAATCATCTCTCGCCTTTGACACCCTGTATGCCGAAGGTCAGCGGCGTTATGTGGAAAGCCTGAGCACTTACGCGCGGCAGTTTTTACAATTGATGGACAAGCCCGATGTGGACATGATCGAGGGCTTGTCGCCGGCCATTTCCATCGAGCAAAAAGCCACCAGCCACAACCCACGCTCCACCGTCGGCACGGTGACTGAAATTCACGACTACCTGCGCCTGCTGTTTGCCAGGGCCGGTACAGCGTTTTGTCCGCTACACGATTTGCCCTTGCAGGCGCAAAGCGTCAGCGAGATGGTGGACCATGCGCTGGCTTTGCCGGAAGACACCAAACTGATGATTCTTGCGCCCGTGGCGCGCGACCGCAAGGGTGAATTCGTTGATGTGTTTGCCGAGATGCAGGCCCAGGGCTATGTGCGCTTTCGGGTGGCTGGCGTGTCGTATGAGTTCGATGACCTTCCCAAACTCAAGAAGACCGAAAAACACAATATTGATGTGGTGATTGACCGCATCAAGGTACGGACTGATATGCAGCAGCGCTTGGCCGAGAGCTTTGAAGCCGCACTGCGCCTGGCCGACGGCAAGGCGATTGCGCTGGAGATGGACAGCGGCAAAGAGCATTTGTTCAGCGCCAAGTTTTCATGCCCGGTGTGCAGCTATTCGCTCAGTGAAATGGAGCCACGGCTGTTTTCATTCAACTCGCCTGTAGGTGCCTGCCCGAGTTGCGATGGCCTCGGGCACATGGAATTTTTTGATCCGGCGCGTGTCGTTGCCTTCCCGTCACTCAGCCTGGCCAGCGGCGCTGTCAAGGGCTGGGACAGGCGCAACGGGTATTACTTTTCAATGCTTGAAAGCCTGGCCAAGCACTATCAGTTTGACATTGACACCGCGTTTGAGAACCTGCCTGCGAACGTACAGTACGTGGTGCTGCATGGCTCTGGTGACGAAGAGATCAAGTTCAGCTATGTGATGGACTCGGGTAATTCAGCTGGTAAAAAGGTCACCAAAAAACATCCGTTTGAAGGGGTCATTACCAACTTTGAACGCCGCTACCGCGAGACCGACTCCAGCACGGTACGCGAAGAACTGGCCCGCTACCGCAGCGTGCAGCCCTGTCCTGATTGCCGTGGCACGCGCCTGCGCGAAGAAGCCCGGCATGTGTATCTGGTCAGCAAACCGCTTGATGACGGAACGATTGATCGCAAAGCCATCTTCGAGATCAGCCACGCCACACTGGGCGAAAGTTTTGCCTATTTCAACAACCTGAAAATGCAGGGAGCCAAGGGCGAGATCGCCGACAAGGTGGTGCGCGAGATTGGCCTGCGGCTAAAATTTTTGAACGACGTGGGCCTGAACTATTTAAGCCTTGACCGAAGCGCCGAAACACTCTCGGGCGGCGAATCACAACGCATACGGCTGGCATCGCAAATCGGCTCTGGTCTGACGGGCGTGATGTATGTGCTCGACGAACCCAGCATTGGCCTGCACCAGCGCGACAACGAAAGACTGATTGGCACGCTCAAGCATTTGCGCGACATCGGCAACAGCGTGCTGGTAGTCGAGCATGACGAAGACATGATTCGCGCGGCTGACCACGTCATTGATATGGGGCCGGGCGCAGGCATACACGGTGGCCGCGTGATGGCGCAGGGCACGTTTGAAGAAGTGCGGGACAACCCGAACTCACTGACCGGGAAATACCTGGCGCGAACGCTCAAGATTGCCGTACCCAAGCATCGATGCGCGTGGCTGCCCGTGGTCAAAAAAGCCGATTCGTTCGCGAATAAAAAACCATCACGTTTTCCGCCCAGCCCGGCAGCCGAGCGCCGTGCCGCGCGTGAGGCACAGCACATCGCCACGCTGGGCGACATGCAGGCACTTCGCGTCATCAACGCCACGGGACACAACCTTAAAAACGTCAGTGCCGAATTCCCCGTAGGTTTGCTGACCTGTGTGACGGGTGTGTCGGGTTCGGGCAAATCAACGCTGGTCAACGACACGCTGTACGCTGCCGTCGCCCGCACGCTGTACCGTGCGCATGAAGAGCCCGCGCCGCATGAAAGCATCGAAGGCATTGAGCACTTCGACAAAGTCATCAACGTCGACCAGTCGCCGATTGGCCGCACACCGCGCAGCAACCCCGCCACCTATACCGGCCTGTTCACGCCGATACGCGAGCTGCTGGCCGAGATGAACACTGCGCGTGAGCGCGGCTACGGCGCGGGGCGCTTCAGCTTTAACGTGGCCGGTGGCCGCTGCGAAGCCTGCCAGGGCGACGGCGTGGTCAAGGTCGAAATGCACTTTTTGCCCGACGTGTACGTGCCCTGCGACGTTTGCAAGGGCATGCGCTACAACCGCGAAACGCTGGAGGTGCAATACAAGGGCAAAAACATCGCGCAAATCCTGGACCTCACGGTCGAAGCCGCTGCAGAGTTTTTTAAAGCTCTGCCAGTGATTGCCCGCAAGCTGCACACACTGCTCGACGTGGGCCTGAGTTACATCAAGCTCGGCCAGGCGGCGACAACGCTGTCAGGCGGCGAGGCGCAGCGCGTCAAGCTGGCGCTTGAACTCAGCAAACGCGACACCGGCCGCACGCTCTACATCTTGGACGAGCCCACCACCGGCCTGCACTTTGCTGACATTGATTTGCTGCTCAAAGTGCTGCACCAGCTGCGCGACGCGGGCAACACCATCATCGTCATCGAGCACAACCTCGATGTCATCAAAACCGCCGACTGGATCATAGATATGGGGCCTGAGGGCGGCGCAGGCGGCGGTACGGTGGTGGGCGTGGGAACGCCCGAAGAAATCGCCGCCAACCTGGAGAGTCATACAGGGCGGTATTTGAAGCGGTTGTTGACGGTTTGAATACGGAGCCGTTCGCTCAATACACCGCCTCATGCCCACCCACATTAATTGGCACGATTCAGATCGCCACATCAGGGAAAGCACGACTCTTGAGGACGCTTTTCGGTGTCATACTTGGCCTCATGCGGTTGAATTTCCTATCCTTAATGCATTTTCCCCGGATTCATTCGAATACACGATACCGCCGCCCACGGGCGTTTTGAAGCATGGACACATCCCGGCCGGCAAGAAGTTCTCCCGTCGGGGCCGACTGTACGGTTAGTCGTTAATACGTGCGGATATTGCCCCATTCTTTTGATATCATGAATTCCCGAGCCTTGAATGGCGCCGGAAACGTCCTCGGACCAACCAGCGCACTCGCAGCAGATCCACTAACGGGCAAAGACAAAAAAGGAAAAGTTTATGAAAAGTACTCTCGCGCTCGTTACAGTCTTCACGCTGATGGCCCTCGCGCCCCGGGTCGGGGAGGCCCAGCCTTCCCGCTATGAGGGGAAAACAGTCACTATCGTGGTCGGATACAGTCCCGGCGGCGGCTATGACGCCACGGCACGCCTGCTCGCCAGACATCTTCCGAAATACATCCCCGGCAAGCCCACCGTTATCGTGCAGAACATGCCGGGGGCGAACAGCCTTATCTCGGCCAACCACATCTACAACGTGGCCAAGCCTGACGGGCTCACCATCGGGACGTTCAACCGCAACCTCCCGATCGGCCAGATGGTGAAAGTGGACGGGGTGAAGTTCGACATGATGAAGTTCGCGTGGATCGGGTCGGCGGCGAGCGAAACCACGGTCCTTGCGATCCGCTCCGACCTCCCGTACAAGAATTTCGACGAACTCAGAAAGTCCGGCAAAACTATCGTCATCGGCGCGACCGGACCGGGGGCCAGCACCTACGACTTCCCCCTACTCCTGAAGGAATTTCTCGGCATCAACCTCAAGATCGTGAGCGGCTATAAAAGCAGCGCCGACATCATGCTCGCGATCGAGCGCAAAGAGGTCGACGGGCGCGCCGGATCATTCAGTTCCATGCGCTCCTTCATCGATCGCAAGGTCGTGCATCCGGTTGTGCGCGGGCGCTCCAGCGAGCCGGGCATCGAACATCTCCCGGTCGACGAGGATCTCGCCACCACGCCGCGCGCGAAAGTCATCATGGCGCTGCGTTCAGCCCCGGAAGTGATCGGCCGCCCCTACGTGATGCCGCCGGGCACGCCTGATGAAGCCGTCAAGATAATGCGGGAAGCCTTCAGGAATGCCATCAATGATCCGGAACTGATCGCGGAGGCCAAGAAAGCAAGGCTGGATCTCGAGTTCATTTCCGGCGACGAGGCGCTCAAGATCGTGAAAGAGATGCTGTCGCAGCCTAAAGACGTCGTCGACGAGTTCAGCAAGTACATCAAGTTCGGCGAGTGATCGAGACCTTTTTCGAGGGCCTGCTCCTCGTCCTGCAGTGGAAGGCGTTTGCCTTCATGCTGCTCGGAGTGGCGATAGGCTTCTGGGTCGGACTCCTTCCCGGGCTGGGGGGCGCGACTACGCTTGCGCTGATGCTGCCGTTCATCTACACGATGCAGCCGGTCGAGGCGTTTGCGTTCCTGCTCGGGATGCATGCGGTGGTCTCCACCACTGGCGACATCACGTCCGTGCTGTTTGGCGTCCCGGGCGAAGCAACCAGCGCCGCGCTCATCATGGATGGTCACGCCATGACAAAGAAAGGCGAAGCCGGGCGCGCCCTTGGGGCTGCCCTCATGAGCTCGCTGATCGGCGCGGTGGTGGGCGCGTTCGCGCTCGCCCTCGCCATTCCGATCGTGCGGCCCCTCGTTCTTACCTTCGGCTCGCCCGAGCTGTTCATGCTTACCATCGTGGGCCTCGCGTTCATCGCTTCGCTGAGTGCCCAGGGCACACGCGGCATGCTGCGCGGTTTTCTTGTCGGCGGGCTGGGCCTGTTGTTCGCCACGGTGGGCCAGGATCCCCAGGCCGGCATCGCCCGCTTTACCCTCGATACGCTATACCTGTGGGGCGGCCTCGATCTGGTGCCGGTGCTGGTCGGCATCTTCGCGATTCCTGAAATCATCGACCTCGTCGTGCGCGGCACCTCGATCGCCGGCAACGTGCCGCCCGGCCGCCTTACCAGAGGAGCCCTCGAAGGGGTGAAGGACACGTTCCGGCACTTCTGGCTCACGATACGCTGCAGCCTGATCGGGACCTTTATCGGCATCATGCCCGGTTTGGGCGGTTCGGTGGCCCAGTGGATGGCGTACGGCCACGCCACGCAGAGTGCGCGCAACGCGGAAGAGCGCAAGGGATTCGGCGCGGGCGATGTACGCGGCGTGATCGGCCCGGGCGCGGCGAACAATTCAAAAGAGGGCGGTGCGCTCATCCCGACAGTGGCGTTCGGAGTTCCGGGCTCCGCGGGCATGGCCATCCTCCTCGGCGGATTCTTCATGATGGGGCTGGTTCCAGGGCCCGATATGCTGACCAAGCACCTGGCGGTCACGTTCTCCATGGTGTGGACGATAGTCCTCTCCAACATCATTGCCGTAGGCGTATGCTTTCTGTTCCTGGACCGTCTCGCCAGGCTCACCACCGTGCGCGGCCATCTGCTGATCCCCGTCATCCTGGTGCTGGTTTTCATCGGCAGCTTCACTGCCAACAACCACTACGGTGACGTGATCGTGACGCTCGTTTGCGGCGGGATCGGCTATCTGATGGTCCTCGGTGGCTGGCCGCGGGCGCCATTCGTGCTTGGCCTGGTGCTGGGCAAGATCGCGGAAAGCTACCTTTACATCTCGGTGGCCCGCTACGAAGCGGCGTGGCTCTACCGACCCGTCGTGCTGGTGCTGATAGTCCTCGCGCTCGTGGTGATCTGCTATCCGTTCTTTCAGGCGCGGCGCGGCGCCAAGAGCAAGGACGCGCATGCATAACAAAGCATCCCTGGCCCTCGGCCTCGGCATCATGATTATTTCGGCGTGGGCGGTCGTCAGCGCGATGTACTGGCCGTGGAAGGCCGCGCTGTTCCCGCTCGTTCTCGGTATCCCGGTTTTCTGTCTGGCCACTGCGGAAGTCCTGTGGCTGCTGCTCGGCTCCACCTCTCAGAACCCGTTGATGGATGTGCAGCCCTCCGCGGATCTGCCTGAACAGGTCACGCGCAGCAGGATGCTGGTCGCGATCGGCTGGATGCTCGGCTTGTTCGTCGCGATTGTGCTGCTGGGTTTCCCCATCGCCGTCCCGCTTTTCGTATTTCTCTACGTGAAATTGCAGGGGCGGGAAGGATGGGGGTTGTCCCTCGTCTTTACTCTCGTAGTGTGGGGCATCTTCTACGGCCTGTTCGACCGTCTGCTGCACCTGCCCTTCCCGGCCGGCTGGATCCAGACCTGGATCGGACTGATCTAGATTTCCAGGCGAACGGGGGACCCGAGCACACGGTGCGGTGATTCCCCGGCGTGAAGTCCTGGGCTCGCGGCCCCGCCTCTTTTGTGATGGCTACATTGGCGAAACAAAGCGTGAAACAAAGGGTAGAGTGGAGAACCGGCTCTCGCCTGCCCTCCCTCATCAAACCGTGCATGCAGTTT